>JAIOTF010000066.1 GCA_021107195.1 Anaerolineaceae bacterium
AATGAATAATTCAACAGAATATCCGGTCATTGCCAAAGAGCAGTCGACGTTTTACTTTATTGGTGTTACAACTGGCAAGTCCTCGATCAACAGGCTCTTCCCGCTGTGGATGGAGATATTTGGTCACCCTGAGGTGAAATTGGAAGGCGTGGATTGTAAGATCCATGACGACCCGGAGGTCTACCGGCGTATTGTGGCGCAAATCAAGTATGATCCAAATTCGATCGGGGGACTGATCACAACGCACAAGATGGACCTGTTTGCCGCGGCACGGGAAATGTTTGATGGTTTCAATGATCTGGCACAGATCACCGAAGAGATTTCGTGCATGTCAAAGATGGATGGGCGCCTGGAAGGTCATGCTTTTGATCCCATCACCGTCGGGTCAACTCTGAACACGATCATTGACCCCGGGTATTTTGGCCGCACAGGCAGCGAGGTGTTGATCTTTGGTGCAGGCGGCTCTTCACTGGCAACCGTGCTGCATTTGATACGCCAGGAAAACCCCGCAGACCGGCCCAAACGGGTAACGGTCGTTAACCGCAGTCAGCGGCGGCTGGATCATATGCGCCAGATGGTGGAAAGGCAGGGGACGGACATTGAAATGGTATACATTCTCAATAATGATCCTGTGAAGAATGATGCGCTCATGGCTGAACTGCCTGAGCACAGCATTGTGATCAATGCCACTGGTATGGGTAAGGACATTCCTGGTTCACCAATCACGGATGCCGGGCGCTTCCCGCAGCAGGGCATCGCCTGGGAGTTCAATTACCGCGGCGAGCTGGATTTTATGCATCAGGCACTGGCACAGGCTGAAGAGCGCAAGCTGCGTGTTGAAGATGGCTGGGTGTATTTCATCTATGGCTGGGCAAAAGTTGTCGCCCAGGTGCTGCATTACCCGCTGGATGACGCATTGATCGAAAAGCTCGGTGCAGCAGGGGAAACGATTCGCTGATCCGGCTGATTTGGCAAAGACAGCAGGGAGCGTTATTTTATCAGCGATGCTCCCTGCTCTGTATTTAAAGTATTCTGTTCGTATTTATGCTATACTCCATGTACATTTTTCACGAGGTCAGCTGATTGTATGGCTGGCCTCGCAACGACTACATCAATTGACAAGAGAGGGTTTTCATGAAAGACGATGAAGGTTTGCAATACCACGTCAAAGTAAGGCCGGGCGATGTCGGCCGGTATGTGTTGCTGCCGGGGGATCCGGGACGGGTTGAGAAAATGGCTGATTACCTGGACGATCCTCAGTTTATTTCTTTCAACCGGGAGCATAAAGTGTATACCGGAACGCTGCTGGGCGAAAAAGTTTCGGTGGTCTCCACCGGCATGGGCTGCCCCTCGACAGCAATCGCAGTGGAAGAGTTGGTGGCGGTGGGCGCAGACACCTTTATTCGCGTGGGTACTTCCGGGGCTGTGCAGCCTGGGTTGAAGCTGGGCGACGTGGCCGTGGTGACAGGTGCTATCCGTGATGAAGGCACGACGCCGCAGTATCTTCCGATCGAGTATCCGGCCATTGCCGATATCGAAGTGGTCAATGCTCTGGCAGAGGGATCCAAAAGAGTAGGGGCTTCTTATCATCTGGGTGTTTCTCACACCAAGGATTCTTTCTATGGTGAGATTGAACCCGATCGGATGCCGATGGCAAGTCATTTGAAGGAACGCTGGAAAGCATGGGAAGCGGGCGGGGCGATCTGCTCGGAGATGGAAGCCGCGGCAATTTTCATCCTTTCAAGTATTTATCGCAAACGAGCGGGCGGGGTGATGATGATCATCGGTAGTGATACCGAAACCTTGCTGCAAAAGAAGCATGATCCGGATGTGATGATCCATGCTGCTATCGAGGGGATCAGGATTCTCATCCGGCAGGATCGTGCGAAGCAGGCTGCGGCCTGAATTTGGGAGTTTAGAGCCCTGCTCTCTCGGGCAGGGCTTTTTCTGTTAAAATTTAGGTCAAGAGTGTCGCACCCTGAGCTTGTCGAAGGGTGCAGGCAGGCATTTTCCTCACAGGTGTAGGTATTGCCAGTACCCGGCGTTGGTATACGATTTCAGAGGTGATTTGAATGATCTTTGTTGATAATGAGCGTGTGACTGACCCGCGGGTGAATCTGGCAATCGAAGAGTATTTGCTGCGTCGTCTGAAGACGGATGAAGATATCCTGCTGTTCTATATCAATGAGCCGTCAATCATTATTGGACGCAATCAAAACGCGCTGGAAGAGATCAATCATGAATATGTGAGCGCCAACGGTATCCATGTGGTGCGGCGTCTTTCGGGGGGCGGGGCAGTGTACCATGATTTGGGCAATCTGAATTTCAGCTTTATCACCAATTATGAAGCCAGCAATTTTCGGAATTTTCGTAAGTTCACCAGGCCGGTGATCGAGGTATTGCACAGCCTGGGCGTCGCGGCAGAACTGAGCGGACGCAATGACATTCTGGTCGAAGGACGGAAGATATCGGGGACTGCGCAGTACAGCACAGGCCGGCGCATGTTCAGCCACGGCACGCTGCTCTTCAACTCGCAGCTTGAACACGTTTCGGAGTCGCTGCATGTCAAGATGGGCGAGATCACCTCCAAGGGCATCAAGTCGGTGCGCAGCCGGGTGGCAAACATCAGTGAATTCATGACAGAGACCATGACGACTGAGGCGTTTCGTCAACTGCTGCTGGAAGGGATTTTTGCCGGTATTTCGCCAATCCCTCAGTATCACCTGACGGAAACCGATTGGCAGGAAATTTCCAGGCTGGTTACGGAACGTTATGCCAAATGGGAGTGGAATTTTGGCCGCTCACCGGCTTTCAACGTGCAGCGTACGCAGCGTTTCCCGTTTGGCGAGATTGATGCCCGCATAGATGTGCATAAAGGGATGATTGAGGCTGTCAAATTCTATGGTGATTTTCTGGGCAATGGGGAGATGGCTGACCTGGAGACGAGTTTGCAGGGTGTGCGCTATGACCCGAGTGCATTGGCTGAAGCATTGCCTGCGCTGGATGTGACCGAAACCTTTGGCGGCATCACGCTGGAAGATTTTATCCTGTTCTTGTATGGGTAGGAATTAGCATTGTCTTCAATGGTTCCGCCCTCATTTGAAGAGACGAGGGCGGTTTGTATTTAAAGAAACAAGCAGCAATTTTTAATATGATGACAATAACGCTGTCGCAGGTACGACTTCAGTTGTTAAAAGTTTAAAATTAACGATTAAAATCGTCACTACAAAGCCAAACTGAGAATTGCTGAGAAACAAGTCTTATTCGTGACACATTTCACAAATCGTGTTAGAATATGTGTATATCCGCATAACCGGATATAAGTGAACAAAGGAAACATTGATGGATAAGGATAAGCTGGAACAACAAATCAACATGATGCACGAGCGCATTTGCTCTGCATTGGGTGATCCCAAACGGATTCTCATATTGTATTTGCTGGCAGAGCAGGGGCGCTGTGTGAATGAGATCTGTGAGGCCCTGGATCTGCCGCAGTCCACTGTCTCGCGCCATTTACGCGTCCTGCGCGAGCGTGACCTGGTCCTTACAGAGCGCAAGGGCACCTCGATCCATTATTCGCTGGCGGATAAAAGGATCATTGCGGCATTGGATTTGATGCGCAGTATTCTCGTTTCCCAGTGGGAAGCGCAGGCTGATCTGGCGCAATCTCTAAATATGTTTGATTAAGTCAAATTTTAGTTAAGGAGAACTTTAATGAAGGTAGTGATTGTAGGTGGTGTGGCAGGTGGCGCTTCGACGGCGGCTCGTCTGCGACGGATGGATGAAAATGCAGAAATTGTGTTGTTGGAACGCGGGGGGTATATTTCCTTTGCCAATTGCGGATTACCTTACTATATTGGCGACGTGATCCCCGAACGGGAAAAGCTCCTGGTGGTTACGCCTGAAGATTTCAATGATATGTTCAGCGTGGACACGCGCACCAATAATGAGGTGATGAAGATCGACCGGGCAGCCAAAACAGTGACAGTCAAAAATGTGGTCAGCGGCGAAGAATACACCGAAGCGTATGATAAACTGGTGCTTTCTCCGGGGGCGGCTCCGATCATTCCGCCGGTGGCAGGCTGTGATTTGCCGGGCGTGTTCTCATTGCGCAATATCCCGGACATGGACAAGATCAAGGGCTTCATCAACGAAAAACGTCCGGCGCGGGCCGTGGTTGTTGGCGGCGGCTTCATTGGTCTTGAGCTTGCAGAAAATCTGCACCACCTGGGCATTCAGGTAACAGTGATCGAAATGATGAATCAGGTAATGACGCCGCTGGATTATGAAATGGCCGCCATGGTACACCAGCATTTGCAGTTCAAACACGTCCGCCTGGCACTTGGCGATGGCCTGAAAGCGATTGCAGAAGGTGATGGCAAGCGGCTGCAAGTGACCTTGCAAAGCGACCGCAAAGTGGATACCGAAATGGTGATCCTCTCGATCGGTGTGCGTCCTGAAAACCAACTGGCCAAGGACGCTGGTTTGGAATTAGGACAGCGCGGTACGATCGTGACCAATGCCTTCATGCAGACCGCAGACCCGGATATATATGCCATCGGCGACGCAGCCCAGGTGACACAGCGTCTGACCGGAAAGCCGACTGCCTTACCATTGGCTGGCCCGGCCAGCAAACAGGGGCGCATCGTGGCCGACCACATCGTTGGCCGCCAGGTGCACTTCGATGGCGTACAGGGCACATCAATCGTCAAGGTCTTTGACTTGACCGTGGCGACCACTGGTCTCAACCGCCGTCAACTGGAAGCGGATGGCACGGCCTTCAAGAGCGCTATCATCCATTCTGCTAATCATGCTGGTTATTATCCGGGAGCATCGCCAATGGCATTTAAATTGCTTTTTGCGCCGGATGGCAAGCTGCTGGGGGCGCAGTTGGTGGGTATCGAGGGTGTGGACAAACGGGTGGACGTGGTCGCCACCGCCATCCACGCCGGGATGACGGTATTCGATCTGGAAGAATTGGAACTGGCTTACGCCCCGCCCTATGGCTCATCCCGTGACCCGGTGAATATCATCGGTTTTGTGGGCGCCAATATACTGCGCGGTGATGTGGAAACCATCGATTGGGATGATGTCAAGGGTCTCGACCGCGAGCAAGACCATATCCTCGACGTGCGTACCCAGGAAGAATTGATGGTGGGCATGATCGATGGGGCGAAAAATATCCCGCTCGCGCAGCTTCGTTCGCGGATCAATGACATTCCCAGGAACCGCAGGGTGGTGGTCTACTGCCAGGCCGGACAGCGGGCATATTTTGCGGCGCGTATCCTCAAGCAGCATGGCTATCAGGTGGTGAACCTGAACGGCGGCTATAAGACTTATTCCCACGCGGTTGGGCGACAGTCTAATTTTGACATCTTTGAGAACGTCTCCATTTCCAGCCGTGAAGAGATTCACGAGATCCCGCCGCTGCAATTTGTTTCCGGCAGCGAATTCTCCATTGATGCCTGTGGTCTGCAATGTCCGGGACCCATCCTCAAATTGTATAACAAGGTCAAAGAGGTGAACCCCGGCGACGTGATCACGGTCACAGCCACAGATTTTGGTTTCACCAGCGACGTGAAAGCCTGGGCTGACCGCACAGGCAACAAGCTGATCTCGGTCGAACAGGATGGCGCAGTGATCACCGCCAGGATCCAGAAAGGCCTGAAGAAAGATGATGCGCCGGCTGCGGTGGGAGCTACCACCCAGGACAAGACGATGGTCATTTTCTCTGGCGACCTGGACAAAGCTCTGGCGGGCTTCATTATCGCCAACGGGGCGGCAGCTATGGGCCACAAGGTGACGATATTCTTTACCTTCTGGGGGCTGAACATCCTGCGTAAAGACACGTATGTGCCGGTCAAGAAAAACCTGGTGGAGCGTATGTTCGGCTTCATGATGCCGCGCGGTGAAAAGAAACTGACCCTCTCGCAGATGCACATGGCCGATATGGGCACAGGCATGATCAAAGCGATCATGAAGAAGAAGAATGTAGATTCCCTGCCCAATCTGATGAAGTCGGCTCAGGAGAACGGCGTGCGCTTGCTGGCCTGCCAGATGTCAATGGACCTGATGGGCATCCAGCATGAAGAATTGATCGACGGTATCGAAATCGCCGGTGTGGCAACCTTCATTGCTTCATCTGATGAATCAAATGCGACGATGTTCATCTAGGCTGAATGGATGTTGAATGACGAAGCGAGGGAGCAGCTGCTCCCTCGCCTTTTGTGATAACAAACCGGTCACGAGCTTGCATTTGCCCCGTTGGGGGCGAAACGGCAGGGCTTACGCATGAAAAAAGGATAAAATGACATAAAAAGTATGGAGAGAAGATGTCAGCGCCCAAAACCCTGAAAGAGAGTTTCGAAGACTTACCAGACCCACGGATAGAGAAAAAGACAGCC
>JAIOTF010000239.1 GCA_021107195.1 Anaerolineaceae bacterium
GCGCACTTTTTTTCACACAAAGCCGCCCCTAATCCCTAATCCCTAATCCCTAATCCCTGAGAATTTTACATTGTTAACTGCTCTCAACGGGCATTCCCAAATAAAAAATTAATACTTATGTGGTAATCTTATTTTGGCTCCCATCGGGAGCCAAATACGATCACCGAAAAGAAACATCTTTCAGGAGCACTCTATGTCTAAACCCTTTCGCATAATATTGCTGGTCTTCATCGGATTGGCTTTGTTTGCAGTGATCTTCTCCAGCGGCATGGCCGTTGGCCTGGCAGCATCGAATGCGCCAGGTATTCAACAATATCTCCCTTACTTAAGCCCATCAGGCGAGCAAGCTGCTGCGCCGGACGAAAACCTCGACGCCTTGTTCCAGCCCTTCTGGGAATCCTGGAACCTTGTTCATGACCAGTATGTCGATCAACCGGTCGACGACACCGAAATGATGCGCGGTGCCATTCGCGGCATGTTAGCCTCCCTTGATGACCCGCATACATCCTACATGGACCCGGAAGAATTTGAGCAGACCAATGCACCTTTGGATGGAGAATATGAAGGCATCGGCGCCTGGGTGGATATCACCGGTGAATATCTGGCAATTATCAGCCCTATGCCTGACTCACCCGCAGAAAAAGCCGGCCTCCAGCCGGATGACCTGGTGATCGCTGTCAACGGCAAGGACATGACCGGTGTGGATGGAGACCTGGTATTGCGCGACATCCTCGGCCCGGCAGGCACAGATGTTACGCTGACCATCCAACGAAAAAACGAACCACACCCATTTGATGTAACCATCACCCGCGCAAAAATCGTGATGCCTAGTGCGCAGGGCGAAATGCTTGAAGAAAACGTGGCATACGTCCAGATCAATACCTTCGGCAGGAAAACCACCAAAGAGCTGCGTGACACGCTGGACGAATTGATGGCACAGGATCCTGTGGGATTGATCATTGACCTGCGCTACAACGGCGGAGGGTATCTTGACACATCTGTTGACGTCGTTTCACAGTTCATTGAAAGCAATCAGGTCGTCCTGTATGAAGAACTGGGCGATGGCAGCCGCACCACCTACCGATCGAAAAACGGCGGTCTGGCAACGGATATCCCGCTGGTGCTGTTGGTCAATGAAGGGTCTGCTTCGGCCTCCGAGATCTTTGCAGGCGCCATTCAGGACTATGGCCGCGGCACGCTGGTGGGAACGACCACCTTCGGCAAAGGCTCGGTGCAAAACTGGGTTCCTTTAAATAATAACCAGGGCGCCGTGCGGGTGACAATTGCCCGTTGGCTGACCCCCAACGAACGCCAGATCCACAATATCGGCATTGAGCCGGATGTCGTCGTCGAGATCACCGAAGAAGACATTGAAGCCGAACGGGATCCGCAGTTGGAAAAAGCGATCGAGCTCCTTACAGAAACGAATTAACGCTTTATCCTTTAGAAATACAACAACTCCTCCGGGATGAAATGTTCGGAAGGGTTGTTTTTTTAATACCGCTATTCCCGCATCAATATTTCTTAAGGAGTATAATCACAATGATTGTAATTTCAGGTCATCCGGATGCTTAATGCGGATGACCTGAAAACGGAATAACACCCGGGGGACAACGCAATATCCCCTTGCTCATCCTGCTGATAACTGATTCCTGTTAACAAAATAATCGCTAGCCCTGGCTCTTTTCTTCTATATGGAACTGAAAAAACGTACAACGAGTCTCATTTCCGACCCGTGATCAAACCAGAGCACAGGCCCCAAACAGAACCTGAAGGAGGTTTTATTATGACAACAATTTTCGAGAATGGCTGGATCTGCACCCCCCAGGAGATGATCCGGGATGGTGTCGTTATCGTCGATGACAATGGCAAAATCTCCTATGCCGGCGTAAAAGGCAAAGTTCCCTCTGCAGCAGGAGATCGCGTTGATCTGCAAGGCCGTATTCTCAGCCCGGGGCTCATTGATATCCACGTACACGGCGGATTTGGCATCACATTTGGAGACAGTGACAACCTGGAAAAAGACCTGGTGCATTATTCCCAATCAATCACGGCCAAAGGCGTGACCGGTTTCCTGCTTTCCGTGGTCAAAGGCACCCCGCAAGAAGAGGAAGAAATGATCGCTGCCTATGCAGACATCCTCCCGGATTTTGATGAAGATGCTGAGCCGCTTGGTCTGCACCTGGAAGGCCCTTTCCTTAACCCGGACAAGAAGGGGGCATTCAACCCCTCGTGGTTGCGTCCGCCCACCACAGAAGAAATGGAACGCTATTTGAATGCCGCCAAAGGCTGGGCCAAGCAAATGACCCTCGCCCCCGAATTTCCCCAATCCGCCGAAGTAGCCGCCATGCTGCGCGAAGCGCATGTGGTTGCTGCGCTGGGCCACACCAACACCACTTACGATATTGCTTCTGAAGCCCTGCGTGAAGATTTCACCCACATCACCCACACCTTCAACGCCCAGCGAGGATTCAACCACCGCCAGCTCGGCGTCGTTGGCGCCATCTTTGCTTCGGATGACGTCACCGCTGAACTGATCGCGGACACGATCCATGTGCATCCCGGAGCGATGAAAATCCTCATCCGCTGCCTGGGGACAGACCGCGTGGTGGCAATCACCGATGCCATGGCCGCCGCAGGCTTCGGAGATGGTGATTACGAGCTGGTCGGTAAGCCGGTCACGGTTAAGGACGGCCGCGCAACCCAGGCCGACGGCACCATCGCTGGCGGCGCCTCCACCCTCGATCAATGCGTAGACAACCTGCACAAGCTGGTGGGCGTGCCCCTGCATGAAGCCATCCGGATGGCAACCCTCAACCCTGCTAAAGTCATCGGCGAAGATGGGCGCATCGGCAGCATTGAAGCCGGAAAAGATGCCAATCTGATCGTGATCGATGAAGATGTAAAGGTCTGCCTGACGTTGGTCAAAGGCAAAATCGTATTCAAGAAATAAAGGATTACGCAATGAAAAAAGAATTGAACGTCGGCCTGGTTGGTTTAGGCTTCATCGGCAAGATCCACGCCATTGGCTATCGCGATATTGCCCTGTGCTTCCCGGAGCCGCAGGTCACCGCCAACCTGAAAGCTGTACTGCGCACCAGCCTGGGCCGCGACCAGGCATTCATCAAAACAGCCGGGATTGAAATGGAAACCACCAGCATCGAAGAATTCTTTGCCCAGCCGCTGGACCTGGTGGACGTCTGCTCGCCTTCAGCGATGCATACACAATACGTGCTTGAAGCTGCCCGCCGGGGCATCCCCATCTATTGCGAGAAGCCGCTTGGCAAAGACCTGGCAGACGCCCGTATCATGGCCGAAGCGGCCACTCAGAACAACATCCTGACCCACATCGCCTTTACCCAACGCTATCTGCCAGCCATCCGCCAGATGAAGGCCGCGCTCGATTCAGGCAAGTTTGGCGAAGTGCTCAATTTTCGGAGCAATATCTTTCACAGCAGCTATCTTGATCCCCGGCGGCCGATGGCCTGGCGGCTGCGGTTTGCTGAATCCGGCGGCGGCGCATTTGCTGACCTGGGCGCACACTTGATCGACCTGGTCAAATACCTGATCGGAGATGCCGCCAAAGTGGGCGCAAAAATGCGCACCTTCATCAAGGAACGCCCGGTCAGCCGCGGGTCACACCAAACAGAAACCGTAGATGTCGATGATTGGGCACTGTGTACACTGCAATTGAAGAACGGTGCTATCGGTCATATTGAAGCGACCCGCATGGCGGCCGGGATCAGCGACGAGATCAAGCTGCAAATCTTCTGCCGCAGCGGGTCACTGCATTTCGATGCCGGCAATCCCAACGAGATTCGCATCCACGACCTGAAGACCGGCCGCTGGATAAGCGGCAAATTGCCCTACCCTGATGTTTCAGGAGAACGCCCGATCACCAGCACATATCCCGGCGCCAAATATTCTCAGGGGCGCTTTCAGGATACCCACATGGCATCCTGCTATGACTTCCTGCAATGTGTACAGCAAAATACTCCCTCACAGTCAGATTTCCAATCGGCTCTTGCCGTGCAGGAAATACTGGAAGCAGCCTACCGCTCTGCCCACACAACAGAAGAGATGCTGAATCTGCCCCTTAAGCCCTGATAAGCATCCGAAAAACAACAAAAAGGTTGTCCCCATGCGTTGGGACAACCTTTTAATGCTCTCATTCAATAAATTATCAGTTGGTTCCGATTCCAATCTGCGGACATCAATAACCGAGTTCACCCAGAATATCTTCATTGGTGCGTTTGTCGCCGCCTCGATTCTCCTTCAACAGCTCCTGCCAGAAGCGGTCGTCATAGCGGCGCGAGCGCAGGGGAATCGGCATTGGCACCCCCCAGCCGAGGAGAAGCACTTCTTCCTTGGGCTGCAAGCGGGCAAGCATGCCGCGCAGGGCGTCGCGCCCGGCCAGGCCGGAAAGGACGGCGTGGGTATCCGAGTCATCACCGAGCCAGCCGGAGATGCGCGTGCCAAGCTGGGACATGACCTCGTCATAGATCTGCGAGGGGCGCTGGTCAACGATCAGCAGGGTCACATAATACTTGCGCATCTCGCGGGCGATGGTGCTGAAGGTGGTCTGGGAGGCCATCTCGCGGTTGAGCAGCTTGTGCGCTTCTTCAACAACGATCACCAGCGGGCGGGGTTCCTGCTTGCCGTGGGTGCGGTAGTTGTTGGTGGTCTGCTCCCAACGGGCGCGGATGCGGCGCGTGAGCAGATTGGTCACCAGCAGGTAGTCCAGGTCAGACTCAAAATTTCCAAAAGACAGGATCACATGCTGGCCGGCTTCGAGAGATTTGATGATCTCTTTCAAGCCTTCGGAGGCGGGGGCTTCATTGATATAAGTCCGGTTGAAAAGGCGGCCAAGCTTGCTGTGCAAGGCTTCGACGGCGGTCACATTGACCCCATGCTCATTTGCCCACGCGGCAACACTGCCGGGAGCCGGAACGCGTTTGCCATCGTCGGTCTCAACAGTAGTGCCGACTTCCATATTCTTGAACTCGTGCAACCAACTATCCCGGCCCAAAGAATAGCGCAGGGCATCCAGAGTAGTCGGGGTGGTCTCCTTGAGATTCAACTCGCGGGTCAGCATCTCGATATCTTCGGGCTGGATATCCTTTTCGGCAATTTCGAGGTGGAAGTCGGAATTATTTCCGCGGATATTGGTGCCGCGTCCGAGGCCAACCACACGCACCCGGCTGGCGAATTTGGTGCGCAAACCGATCACGCGCTGGTTGGTATCGGAAGCCGTGTCATCAAAACCATACTCGTTGTGCATATCGAAGACAAGGACGGAGGATTTGTTGTAATCGATCAATCCGGCAAGGATGATGCGCGTCAGGAAGGACTTGCCGGTACCGGTGGCGCCAAAGATACCCGAAGAACGCTGTACAAATTTCTTCAGGTCAATGCAAATCGGGTGACCTTGTTCCCTGGTGGAACCGATACGGAAGTAACCTTCCTGGTTTTCATCGCCAAAGATATCGGCCACATCCCCGGCCCGGGCCAGGCGCACACGGGCATGATGAGAAGGAATGGTCTTGACCGGGATGGGGTGCGGGCTCTGGTTCTCATGCTCTTTGTTCCAGGCGTCACTAAGCTGCTGGTAGCGAGCCGGACCAATCTGTTCAATCAGTTCGGGCTGCGGGCCGCGGTCCAACATCAAAGCGGGCAAGACTTCCAGGTTCGTATACAGGGTCTTTCCATGCAACAGACGGGCGAGACCGGCAGGCAGGCGCTCTTCGCTTTGCTCATCGGCAAAGCGCGGGTCGGTGGCGCCGAGCTGGAGGTCGGTGACCAGGCCATAAAACTGCCATTCGCCGCTCTCGATCACCACAAAACCGCCCTCCTGCACCTGTTGAGGCGGGACGGTCAGACGCACGCGTAAATTGTCCTTGAGAGTGCCGCCAACGAGATAGCCGATGTATTCGCCATTCTGAAAAACGCTGTATTCTGTCATGAGAGGCCTCCTTGCAACTGTCCAAAGGAGATGCCGGCATCCCCCAGTGCGCCGAGGACGCTCA
>JAIOTF010000186.1 GCA_021107195.1 Anaerolineaceae bacterium
CCCAGAACCAGCAATGGCTTCTCGAAAACAGGCAAAAGAGCGAAAAGAACGTACTTTCTCTATTCAAATCGATGTCTATATGCCATTTGAGACCAGCACTCTATGAGATTTGTCAGTCAAGCAGGGGCAGGGGGTTAAAGCGGGTTTTTAGATGGTATGCCCACGCGACGGGGGTATTTGGCAGGCGAGGCAGCGACTTTGTCGATCACGATCAGATAGCGCTCTTCTACGATGCCGGGCAGGGTGAGCTGCTGGAGCTGGCGCAGATGTCCGCCGAGGAGGCGGATGGCGTTTTCAGCCTTGTGCGCTTCCATTGGGCCTGAGTGACCTTTCTGGGCCAGTACAGCCCCTTTGATGCGTACCAGCGGCAGCAGATATTCTGCAAGGATTGGTAAATTGGCGACAGCCCGGGCAACGGCCCAATCATATTTTTCCCGGTGATTTTCCGATTGACCCAACTCTTCGGCGCGAGCCTGAATGACGAGCACATTTTCCAGTTTGAGGGTATCAACGATATGCTGGCAGAAGCGCACTTTTTTCCCAACAGATTCAACCAGGGTGAGCTGCATGCCGGGCATCAGGATTTTGAGAGGTATGCCGGGGAATCCGCCGCCAGTGCCGACATCGATCAGCCGCTTGGGAGGATTATCGATCATCATCAGGCAGCTCAGGGAATCCAGAAAATGCTTGACGCGGATGCCTTCTTCATCGCGAATGGCTGTCAAATTCAGCTTTGCATTCCATTCGATCAATTGCTGTTGATAGCATTCGAAGGCAGCGATTTGAGCCTGGGAAAGAGAAATTCCCAGCAGGGTTTTGACCTCTTGCGCTAATTTTTCCATAAGTTTCTTGATTATACCGGATTATTCAACGCTGCTTCATTGGTGACAGCAATTCTCAGTTTGGCTTTGCAGTAACGATTTTAATCGTTAAATTTTTTGACAGATAATGACTGAAGTCGTTACTACAACCGGTTTATTTCATCATATTGAGAATTGCTGGCTTTTATCGGGATTATTCTCATTAGAGTCTGCATCTTGGGTTATACTTAAATTTCGCAGTTTAATCGGGGGATTGGCTGTTGATGGCATTTGACCAGAGGGAGATGGCATGGGACAAAATATCCGGGCAGTGATCTGGGACATGGGAGGCGTCATCCTCCGCGGGAGTGATTATTCATCCCGGGAGAGGCTCGTCAAGCGTTTGGGGATTGAACGCTCCGAAATGGAAGCATTGGTTTTTAATTCACGCACTTCGCGTCTGGCATTGTTGGGAAAGATCACTGAAGATGCGCACTGGCAAGAGGTGGGAAACGCCTTGGGTTTGCAGGGTGAAGCATTGGCGCAGGCACGCAAGGAATTCTGGAGCGGCAATCAAATGGACAGCGAATTGGTCGCTTTCATTAATTCCCTGCGCCCAAGATATAGAACCGGCTTGCTGAGCAATGCCTGGACAGGAACGCGGCAGTCCGTAGGGGACAAATATCCTTTTCTGCATGTGTTTGATGTGAGCGTTTTTTCTGATGAAGTGGGGATGATCAAGCCCAATCCGGCTTTTTATCAGTGGATAGTGGAACGATTGCGTGTGCGGCCTGAAGAAGCGGCTTTTATTGATGACCAGATGGTGAATGTAGAGGCAGCACGTTCTTTGGGGATGGCGGCTATCCAATTCCTGTCACGGCCACAGGCGCTCCAAGCCTTGCGTGATCTGCTGCCTGAATTCCCAATTGATATGGAAGGGTAAACGATCATTGGCTTTGCATTTGATTGATCCTTCAGTGAAATCTGAAAAGAGGACTGGCGAGGTTCTTGCCCGCCTGGTGGTGGTTGCTGACACGCATGTGCCCGATAAGGTTGAAGGGCTGCCGCCTCATTTTTTAGAGATGCTGGCAGCAATTGTTCCCACTGCGATCCTGCATGCCGGTGACATCAGCACCATGTCTGTGCTCGGGGAATTGTCTGCTGTTGCGCCGGTGATTGCTGTGCGGGGGAATAGGGATTTCCGCCTGTACAGGCAGCTTCCTCTGATTGCTAGGGCCGAGTTTGGCGGGGTGAAGCTGGCTGTGACGCACGGGCATGGTGGTGTGAGGCGCTATATCCTCGATAAATTTCAATACATCAGCCGCGGGTACGAGTTTGCATTTCACCAGCGCTATTTATTGAGGACCTTGCCGGATGTGGATGTGATCGTTTTTGGGCATACGCACGTACCCGAGCTTGTGCGGGTTGAAAAACAATTGTTTTTCAACCCGGGCAGTCTGATAGGTTCGCAAGGATTTGATCCTGTTTATGGGGTTCTGGAAATTCGTTCGGGGAAGGAGGTTAACGGCAAACATGTTCTTCTTACCGGTGTGGAAAGAAAAGGCCGAAATTGGGTGGAATTGTAGAAATTGCTGGGGGAAAATGTTGACCATCTGAGAAATGGTGGTATAATGAATGTTTGTGCATTCTTGCGCCGAACAATTAAAGTTCGGCGAGTCGTTTGTCAATTTGATCCGAATTATTTTACCACAGG
>JAIOTF010000375.1 GCA_021107195.1 Anaerolineaceae bacterium
TGCAACCTGGTTTGTGAGTACTCGGGTTTTGGTCAGCAATTCTCTATATGATGAAAATAGCGCTGTTGTATTTACGGCTTCAGTCGTTAAAAGTTTGAAATTAACGATTAAAATCGTTACTACAAATCTAAATTGAGAATTGCTGTGCTGGGTTTTGGTTTCTTGAATTGCTTCTGGAAGTAAGGTAAGATAGGAATATGAAGAAAGCGAACAATGATCTTTGGTTGAAAGTGAAAACCTGGTTGCAGCGTGAGGCAGGCATCAAGGATGCTCGTTTGCTGTTAGGCGTGGTTTTGGGTATGGTGATTGTCTTATTGATGACGACCTTGAATGCCCGCCTGTCAGCGCTTAATCGTCTGAGCGATCGCCGCGATGAGCTTACCAGTGAAGTGGTTTCTCTTCAGAAAACGCAGCAGGCATTAGAAACCCAGGTGGTGTATGCATCATCGGATGCAGCCGTGGCAGAATGGGCACGCAGCGAAGGCCATATGAAGCAGGAAGGGGATCATGTGGTTATCCCCATTCCAGTGGAAGGCGCTGCCCCTGCGGTAGTTGCCACACCGATTCCTACGCCGCTTTCACCAGAAGCCTGGGAAGTCTGGTATGCGCTTTTCTTTGGTGAATAATCCCTGATTTGATTTTAATGAAGAGAAGATTACGCCGCAGTCACTCGACTGCGGCGTTGGTTATTAAAATTGTGTGGGGGAGCAGTATCCCCTTTGGGCCGGATTTTGTCTCTTTATTGTTGGTTGTCAGATGTCAAAAGCTGTAAAATCGCTTCTGCGTGTAATTGGTCCAGCCTTGCTACCGTCAGATCGGCTGCCTGGAGATTCTCCAAAGGATTTGACGTGCCCACGGCCACACATTTCATCCCGGCCCGTCTGGCGGACTCAACCCCGGCGGGGGCATCTTCGATCACCAGACACTGCTCCGGGGACATCTTGAGGATTTCAGCCGCTTTCAGGAAGCCATCCGGCTGCGGTTTGCTGGGCAGGTTGAAGTGCACGGTAGAAATGATCTCTTCAAAATACGACGCAATGTTGATCTTGCGGGTCAATGTATGGATATTCTCTGCAAATGTGGTCGAAACGATCACCTGCCGGAAGCCCCAGTCCTGGAACGTTTCCAGCCACTGCACCACGCCAGGCAATGCGGACAGCGGTTCTTTCCCGACCAGCGTGCGATACAGGGTGTTCTTCTCTGTGACCATTGCTTCAAAAGCTGTTGTTTCCATGTGCCTTGCCGCGTTGCGCAGGATGGTGTGGTCCGACATACCAAAGGATGCGTTAAAGGTGGCGCGGTCAAAGGCATGTTTATATTTTGTCAGTGTGGAAACGGTAGCTTTGAAATGGAGTTCGGCAGTGTTGATCAGTGTGCCGTCCAGATCCCATAAGACGGCTTGAGTGGCTGGAATGTTCAATGTTTGCTCTCTTTTTGTTTCCCGGGTTTCTTCGCAGATGTGATTTTGCGGCGGATGCCTAATAAGGTAACATCGTCTGATATGCTTCTTTCTTTACGAAAACCTGCTACCGCATCCACCACTGTGTCTAAAGTGTCGTGTATTGTTTGATCTTGCAAACCAGCCAGCAATGCCTGCAGGCGGCTTTCGCCAAACATTTCTTCGGTGGGAGAAAAGGCTTCTGTAACCCCGTCGGTATAGCACAACAGGCAATCTCCCTCCTTCAATTGCAGGGTATGATCTTGCAGTTCGATGTCTTCCAGCACTGCCAATGCAATCCCGCCTTTGGGCAAAACCTCGGTTTCACCGGAACTGCGCCGCAAGAGCAGCGGTCGGTTATGACCGGCGTTGGCAAATGTCAGTGTACCGCTTTTCATGTCGAGGATCGCATAAAAGACAGTGACGAACATCCCGTTTTGTGCGTTTGTTGCCAGCAGGTTATTGACTCGTTGTAATACTTCTGCCGGAGAGGTTCTGCCGTGGGTCACAGCCCGGATCAGGGTGCGGGTGACGGTCATATACAGCGCAGCCGGCATGCCTTTGTCGGCGACATCGGCAATCACCAGCCCCAGATTATGCGCGTCTTCGCGGATGATATCGTAAAAATCCCCCCCGACTTCGCGAGCGGTGATCCAGCGCGCATCGATTTCCCAGTCTTTCAGCTCAGGCATGCTGTCAGGCAGGAAAGTTTCCTGAATTTTGCGGGCGAGGCTGAACTCCTGTTCCATGCGCTCGCGCAGTACCATTTCTTTCTTGAAATTCTCATTCTGAATGGCCAGAGCGATTTGTTGAGTGATGCCGGTGATCAATTCCAGCCGTCGCTCGCGAAAAGCTGCGTCCGAGTTCTGTTCCTGGGCGATCAGCACGCCGTAAAATTCATCTTTCATCATGATGGGAAATCCCATCAGATAATTATTGCCGGGCAGAAGTGCAGGTGAAAGCGAGGGAAGCTCTGGCAGGTATTCTTTTTTGGCCCAATAACTGATTTGTGTATGCTCACCGAGCGGGCAGAAGACAACACGCCTTTTGTCATACACTTCATCCAGGATCTTGGAAGTTCCCGGTGCATACACAGTTTGCTTCAATTCGTTTTCTTCCTGGCGCGAGCCGGTGTGTGCCTGCATGGGCAGGAAATTGCCGTTTTCTTTCTCTCGTCGGTAGATCACACATCCTTCAATGCCTACCAGAATAGGCATCAGATGGACGATGGTGTCGAGGATGTCAGTCAGGTCATTCTGGTTGGCGACAGCTTGCGAAACTTGCAGCAAAACAGCCGTGATGTAGCCTTCCTCCTGGCGGGTTTCCAGCAGCAGTTGATTCTCAAGTGCCAGCGAAATCTGGCGGGTGATGCCCTGTAATATTGACAGAGTCTGCTGGGAATATGTCATGAAAGAATCAGTTTGCCCGGGGTTCTGGTGGACGACCAGCAGTGCTCCCAACAGCGAATCGCGCACTTGCAGGGGCAGCAGGATCATGGTTCGTTCAGCGAGTTCCTGCATTTCTGTGGGCAGTCCCATGTCTGTTTGCAAGTCTTCCAGGAAAGTGATCGCCTGTGTCGCCGTCAGTTGGGCCAACGCTGGGGCGCGGTTCAGATCGAAGATCGGTGAGACATCTTTGGGGAGTTCAAGGTTGTACTGGTCCTTGAAAAGGAAGCTTTGCTGGTTTTCCTTCCACAGGAAGATAGCGCATATCTCGACCCCAATCAGCAGGGGGATAATCCTTACCGTTGTTGCCAGCAAGTCTTCCAGGCTTTCTGCTGCCTGGCTTGCCTCCGCGATTTGCAGGAGCACGGTGGAGATCCACGCCTGGTTCTGGGCATCGCTAAACAACTTGGCATTGCGGATCGCCATGCCTGCATAGCTGGCAAAGGTGCTGGTCATGGCATGGCTTTCTTTGCCATAACGGCCTGGTGAATGATGCACCAGAGTGATTGCACCTAACGGCTGGTCGGCAATATACAGTGGGGCAGTGATCGAAGAATAGGCTGCCGGAAAATCCAACGTTGTCCCCAGTGGGTCATAGGGTTCGTTTTCCTGGCGGATGACGGGCGTGCGGGAAGAAAGAATCTGCTCCAGCCAGGCGCGTACACTATCTTTTGGACAAGCAGTATTGAGCTTCGCTGCATTGATTCCTTGTGCGGCAGCCAAATTCATGCAGATATTTCCTTCACGATCCAGCTCAGGGTCAAGCAGCCAGATAGCTGACGCATCACAGGGTAAATTGCATCCCAGTTTAGAGAGGATCGCATCGAGCAGTGTGTCCAGCGCCGCATTGCTGGAAAGCAATCCGGCCACGTCGTGGAACGAATCCGCCACCTGACGCCGCCAGCGCTCGGAGCGGTAGAGGTTTGCGTTGCGTATAGCCGTAGAGATGTTCGCTGCCAGGGCTTCAAACAAGGGGATTTCTTCTTCGTTAAAAGCATTGATCTGCGTGCTTTGAATATCGAGTACGCCCAGCACAGAGTCAGCATAGATCAACGGCACGCAAAGCTCTGCCTGTGTGTCCATCGGTGGAAAGTCCGTGGGGATGAAAAGCGGTTCTTTGCTGGCATCATTGACCAGCTTGATCTTTCCATTGCGCGCTACCCAGGGGATGATCCCTTTGGGATTGTCCAGGTCATATTCGATTTCCCGCTCGCTCATCGCCTGGCTGCGCGCACCACTCCCCACTTGATAGATCACCCGGCGGCGCATGTTGTGCACGGTGAAGACATGCACAAAGGGGTAACCAAATCGTGAGCGGATCATAGAGACGACAGCTTCCAGCAGTTTGTCAAGGTCGAGGATTGAATTCAACGTGTGGCTGACTTCAAAGACCATTTCGGTTTGTTCAGCCTGCCATTTCAAATCGCTGTACAGGCGGGCATCTTCCACTGCCAGGGCGATGGAGTTGGTCAGGGAGCGCAGCACAGTCATGTCAGTTTCATGGAATGCGTCAAGCTGGTCGCTTTGCACATCCAAAACGCCGAGCACGCGCCCATCAACGCTCAGCGGCAAAGCAGCTTCTGATCGGGTGTCCGGCAGGCCGTCTACATACCGGAAAAGCGGCTCCTCCTGAATATCTTTGGTGATCAATTCCACCCCGGTATTTGCCACATGCCCGATGATGCCTTGATTGAGCTGCGGGGTACTGACCGTTGCCTGACAATCGCTATCACTGGGGTTTGCTTCTGCACGAAATTCAAGGATATTTCCTTTTTCGTTCAGGGTGAAGACCGCCACATGATAATAGTTGAAGGTTTCGCGGATCAGGTGGGTTACCCGTCGGCAGAGTTCATCTAGGTTATGTTCATTGGCGATCTGCATGCTGACGGAGCGAACCAGTGCTAATTGCTCGTCCTGCCAGCGTTTGATCGTTTCCTGACGGCCGACTTGCAGGATGATGGAAGTATGCGCGCTCAGGCGGTGCAGGGCCGTCATCTCTTCCAGACAGAACGGCGGGCCTTCCAGCAGCTCCACCTCCAGCACTGCCGGCAGTTTCTCCTGGGCAATCAGCCGGATGGTGGTGGCCAGCGGATTTGCCATGCGGGCGAAGTTTG
>JAIOTF010000300.1 GCA_021107195.1 Anaerolineaceae bacterium
ACTCGTCAAATTTCTCCATTTTGACGTCGGGTGTATCGGCAGCCTCGACATGCTTCCAGGCGCGATCCATGATGTCTTTATAATAAGCTGCGGTCTCTTTACGGCTGAAGCCTTTCATTTTGTTGGTGACTTCTTTGATGAGCTTCACCATCATATTTTGAAGCGATTTTCGACGGCCCTTGTCATCTTTCTTGAAGGCCGCCAGGAACTCTTTTTCGTAGTTGTGCAGCTTCTCCGGCAGCGGGTCGGCTACTTCCAGTTTGAGCGGATCCTGGTTCAGGACGGTGGCTGCGCCTTTCTTAATCGTTGAGAAAAGGATCATGGTCACAACTTTGTCTACAGGCTGTTCAAGGAGGACGGCCGCTTCCACGGCTGTCAGGCCGCGTTTGATACCATGCCCTTCAATGGCGATCTTGGGCGGCAGGTATTTCAGTTTGCGCTTTCTTTGGCCACGGATCGAGGCGAAAACGATCAGGCCAAAGAAGCCAAAGAAGACAATGTTGAAGCAGATACAGATCAGATTATCGTTGGCGAAGAAACTGGCAATGGCAGAAGGCGGTTTTTGAATGACATCTTCAGGTACCAGGTGCGCAGGGAAGCTTGCGCCAAAGATATACTGAGTGTAGCTATTTGCTTCAGAGCTGCTCCAGCGATAATAAACACGTCCCTGGTCATCATAACCAGATTGCGGCTCTTCAGCGCCAGGCCATTTGCTCGGAGAATGGTAACGGGGTTCCTCGGGTTCCAGTCCAGGAGGCAGGTAGAGCGTGACGATCATTTCGGTTGAGCCATTGACATATTCTTTCCCAAAGTAATTGGGTGAAAAATTGAAGCTGGCGTATTCATCCACATCAGAAATGTACATTGTGTTTAGAATTCCGGTAACCTGAACATGGACGGTTCCGCTTGATCCGGGGCGGATCGCGTTATTGCCTAATGCGAGTTCAATACCTGTATCAACGTAGGCAGAATCCCCAATTTTGGTGATCTGAGCACCATCCACTTCAGCACTGATCCCGGAAAGTGAATAGGAATCATTGGGAAGGCCAATGTCGACATAATCAATAGGCGAGGCAGAAGGATCATTGGTGAAGGTGATCCAATATTCAACGTCCATTGTGCCATCCGCGTTGATATATACACTGGCGATGGTTTTATTGACCTCGAATAAATAGGTTTGTGCAGAAACAACGCTGAAATTCAGCGCCATCATCAAGACGAGCAGGAGCGTAAAGCAAATCAGCTTCTTTTTCATAGGTTTTCTCCAGAGGTGGAGCGTGTACACAATTGATAAAATAACGTTCTTACCACTTTGGCTCTTCGGTGATTTGGTAGGTTGTATGGCAATAGGGACAGGTGACAACAGGTGCGCCTGCAACCATTTTGATATCTCCGGAATGCAGTTCTCCGCCACAAGATTTACACTTGATTGTATTCATGCTGACCTCACCGGGGAGATCGATGTTCAGGGTTACATTGGTATCGTTGCTGGCTTCTTTTGCAGCGCGGCGGGCAGCAAAGAGTATGATCCCAAATGCAATGATCACCAGAATGATACCGGTTAATACCCAACCCCATCCGCCGCCTGTTTCACCGCCGGCACCGATAATGAAGAGTACGCCGAAAAGAATTAGAATCCCGGCCGCGACATAAGCGATGATTTTGATGGCTTTCATTTTTTCCTCCATGCTTCATACTGTTTTTAACCGGCAGCAACTTTAGTTGTAGAGAGATATTTTGCGCTGCTTGAATGAAAAATGACCTGTGATAAATAATACCAGTCTTAGTTTAACATTTTCTGCGTAAATGGACAATTAAAAAGTACTAATGAAACCAGTGATAGATACTGGTATTATAACTATATACGTAATATCCTGATATGAGTAGCGAGGATCACGATGAAGAAGATGCGAAATATTGTATTGCTGATGACCACAATCATATTACTGGCTTGTGGTGTACTTCCCTATGAGTTAACCGTTACCAAAAAGGATACATCGACAGGTGAGCAGCCTTCGGCCACTTTCACAGCGGTCGTATTCGATACCAACACTCCGGCTGCAACGGCAACCAGAACGCCGGTAGCGACTTCTACGCTGGCGTTATCCTCAACCCCTGTGTTCACCAAGACACCGATTGCCAGCAAAACGTCGACGATGACGCCAACAAAGACAAGGACGCCCACGAAGACGATCTATTATTGTCCACAAGCGGCTATCGGAACACCGTGTCCGTAAAACCTATTTCCCGCCAGGATATTCTGGCGGGATTATTTCTATTCATTGCCCTGTTTGGATTATATGGCCTGAGTTACAGCGGTGTGCCCGCCGCAGATGACGAGCAATTGTTCGCTGCGGTTGCGATAAATGCGGCTGAAAACAGGGTGTTATCAGCAGAACAGCTATACGGTAATACCCGCCTGATTGGTGATTATGGTGGTGTAGAGCCGCTTCATTCGTTAGTGGCCTCCTGGGTGCTCAGGGGCGGTGTTTTTGACCATGTTGGGCGAATGCAAGCACTGTTTTGGCTCAATATATGCTACACAGCTTTGACTGCTCTCGTCTTGTATGGCCTGCTTTTGCAACTGGGCGGTTCCCGAAAACATGCTGTGATTGCCGGTATGGCATTCGGTGTTGGTACCTTGGTCTGGCCGTATGCTAAAACATTTTTCCGAGAGCCGTTGGCGATGTTGCTGTTGACGCTGGCGGTTTATTTCCTGGTTTTGGCGACAAAATGGCGGCGCAGACTATGGGTGCGCATCGTTGCTGGGATTGGCGCTCTGGTTTGTGCCAGCGGCGCATTGCTGACCAAGGTGCTGCTTGTGGCCGTTCTGCCGGCAATGATTGTGCTGATCTGGCTGCGGCACAAGAGAACAAATGATATTCTGAAAAAAGGGAAATGGCTTCAGCTTGCGGTTACTCTGGCAGCCTTTCTGCTGTTGCTTGGTTTGGGCGGGATCA
>JAIOTF010000085.1 GCA_021107195.1 Anaerolineaceae bacterium
CGGGTCTGGGGAGTGGGTTCGTGAAACTCATTGCCGAGAACGTGGAAGAAAACGCTTCAAAACAACTCAACCAGATCTCATCTGCCATGTTCACCTTGGGCTCTCTGACCGGCACAGCAGGTATTCTGATTACCGGCCTGTTTTCCAAAACAATTAGCGGGTGGGTATTTGGTAGCCCGGATTACAGCGGCTACGTGTTGATCTGTGTTTTAGCATCGTTTTTTGTTTTTCAATACCTGTTCCTTTTGAACATCTTTCGCGGTCTGCTGAAATGGAAAATCTTCACCCTGGCCTCCATTGCAAGTACAGCTGTGAGTCTGATAGTTACGATTATCTTGATCGTATTATTCAATATTGACGGTGGAATCTGGGCGCTATTAGTTTCACAGATATGCAGCGTATTAGTCGCTTTGTATTACTACCGTCGTAAAATTCAGCCCCGGCATTCCATTTCCTTTTTAAACATTCGTCCTACCCGACGTGTCATGCATCTCCTCGGTAAAAATATAGGTCCGATTGTCATTATTCAAATCATAATTGCGTTAAGTCGTCTGGTGATTCGCAGTCAAGTCATTCAGCAGCTTGGATTAGAACAAAACGGCCTTATCCAGCTTTCTACCGGTATTTCAGATGGTTATATGGGACTGATCCTGGCAATCTTGATGTCATACATTCTCCCGAAAATAGCAGCGGACGGCATCAAAGACTCCATTGCCGCTCACCAAACCCAAAATGATGGGCTGCGTTTTTTGGTTTTGATCATCACCCCTACCTTAGCCGCACTGCTTGCTTCGCGACAATTATGGATCCCGCTCCTTTACAGCCGGGCATTTCTGGCTGCCCAGGGAATTCTCATCTGGCAATTTCTGAGTGATTTTTTTCTTGTGATTCGTCAATGTCTGAACATTGATCTGGTGCCCACTAATCGATTCTTGTTTTTCTCCTTGGATGGCATTCTATATGCTGCAGGAACTATCCTGCTGACCTCAACGCTGCTTCCACAACTGGGAATTTCCGCAGTTGTGATCAGCAGCTTGATCATCAACGTCGCGCTCACCTTACTAAGCCTGACATATCACCTTCGACGAACAACCTTTCGTATCAACAGTGTGAACTGGTGGCTGCTGGCAAAAGCATCAGTATTGCTTTGTGCCGGTTTCGCCGCTGCTGAATGGATCCCCAACCTGTGGACTCGCACAGGAATAGTGAGCGTGATTCTTGCGATGATGTTAATGTTTTTGCCGAAAAAAGGAGAACTCAAAAACTTTTGGCAAAATTTAATACCCTCATTAATTCGACAGGGCTGGTCTGCACTCCATAGCACTTCAACCTCCCCTATTGATGAACTCCCTTAAGTCTAACCAGATAATCCGCCGCGATGCAGATATCCTAATAAAATTATAGTCGCAGATGAAACACTGAGAACCAAAAGGATCCTAGTCAATGATCATTTCATCTCCTGAAATCACGCAAAAAAGAAACCTGGTTACCGTTTCAGCACAGATCACCCTCGAGCATCATCCACTAAACAAGCCGGATACCGCATGGTTTGCCTTCCCTGAGAAGTTTTTACCATTTATCAGTGGACGAACTGACCCATTCGCTGCTGGCTTGCTACCCCTGGCGCTGGCACTCCATGAAGATCTGTACATTGAGGGGCTTGTTTCTCCCCGTCTGATGTACGGAATGAACGAATACCAAATGGTGATGAGTGCATGGTTTCCAAAGTTGATGAGTCCGGTGAAGATTAAATCTCCTGCCCAGGAGGTGCTTCCTGCAGAGCATGCCGGGCAAACCTGTGTAACGCTTTTTTCCGGCGGCGTGGATTCCACATTCACATTGATGTCGCACCTTCCCGACCGCCGGGCAGACCCCGCATTTCAGGCAAAAGGTGCATTATTCATTCACGGCCTGGATATTCCCTTACAGAATCAGAACAGTTTTGCGGAGAGCCTAAAAATATTCAACCAGCAGCTTGCACTCCAGGGAGTAGAAGTGATCCCCTGTGCAACCAATCTGCATTATTTTACATCCGGCCTGCTCAGCTGGGAAATCGCACACGGCGGGGCGATCATTGGCACTGGACTGGTGCTGGATAAATTAATCGGCAACCTGCTGATACCATCTTCATATTCACTCGATGAGCTAATTCCATGGGGTTCTTCTCCCTTGATTGACCATCTGCTATCGACAGAAACGGTAAAAGTCAGCCACCACGGGGCGACAGCCTCGCGGATCGAGAAGGTAGAAGCTGTTTCAAACTGGAAACCGGCACAAAATTTTTTGCGGGTTTGCGTGGACGAGAAAAAGCGCTCGGCGGTCAATAATTGTTCGAAATGTGAAAAATGCATCCGTACGATGACGATGCTTGAAATCTGCGGCACATTGCCAGCGGTTAAGACGTTCCAACAGCCGTTTGGAAAGTGGGATATCCTGAAATGGACTCCTCATTATGAAGCCGGGGAAGTTTGGATACCGCAAACTTTGTCTTTTGCACGCACGAGACGGAAAAATGAGTATGTTTTCCCCTTGCTCATCGCCCATTTAAAAGGAAAAATCCGCAACGGGCTGAGGAATTTGATCCCCCGACGTTTATTCAATTGGCTGAAGGTGAAAAAATTTCCGTATCAGAACGACCCTTTCAACCCGGATTTTTTAGACGACGGGTTGAAAACCGAATCTTAGCCAAGTTCTAAAATCACCCGTGCATTCTCAAACGAACGCATTTTCAATGTGTCGATCTTTGCATCGGGAAAAGGCTGCCCCCGCAGCGCAATGCAGGCTTGGGCAATTTCATCTGGATCCAGTTGCGTCAGGTTAAAGCACAAATCAAGACGGTCTGTTTCGGCATAATACGCCTTTACTTTTTGATCCCAAACTAACCCAACAGAAGAAATTCCGTAAGCGTTTGACAAAATAGCGGCATGCAACCGAGCTGCGGCCACCATTGAATAACTACTGAGAGAAGTCATGAGCATCAAAGGGGTATTAGGATATGGTGCCAGGCTCACCTGGTTCCACCCCCGTTCCTGGGCGATGTCGAACAATTTCACAGCAAACGCATAATCTGCCGGATTGCCAGTTGTGAACAATTCCATCCGCTGGTTATTGGATATCAATACTTCTATCAAACCTAACCATTGGTCTGTCCAGGCACTTTTGGAAAACTGTTTTCCTCGCGGAAAGTGTGAATTCGCTTCCCGCAGGTTGATGATTCCTATCCCAATGCAATCATTAGTCCGGCTTAATAATTCCACAGGATACACCTCTGCCGCCCAAATTGCAGGGTCAGCAGTCACCTGACTTGCCAGATCCGGGGCAAAATAGGAAAGCCGGTTTTGAGATAGCTGATCTCGCAAAGTAATGGAATATGCACTTTGAAGCATCTTTCGTAATAATATCCTGCCCCACTTTGACCACGACTCCCCCACCCCACAGGCAGAAATATGATAAGGCAAATCCAGGGATTGTGCCTGACGGGTCAAACCAGACAATTTTAATGGAAAGTTCAGGCCGTCATCCATCAACAACTGCCCACCGCCGATGACTAGCACATCCGCGGTTTCCAGCATTCTTCTCCATCTGGAAGATTGTCCCGACAGTATTTTCCCCTGCTGGTAAACAATATTCAATAGCAGCAATGGCAGTTGAAACCCAGGCACTGCTTTCAAGAGGGCTATGCGTTGTTTCAAATCCATCCGGTGCTTTGTGCCTGCATTCGCCAATCGCCCGCTGATGTCTATGGAAATGGTTTCTACTGTCGGGTCCAACATTTTCAACAAATACAACATGCAGCCATGAATAGCGCGGTCACCCACATTGGCGCTGTAAATTTCTCCGGCAACTGCAATACGTTTCATTTTCTAATTTGCCCTAGTTGATTATTTCTTCGTGAATACGATTCAACTTTTCGATGTATGTTTGAAGACTATAAAGTTGAGCATTTACCAATCCTTTATTGACCATCTTTTGATAATAGCTTGGATCATCTAAGAGCTCCTGAGTTTTTCGAATCAGCATTTCTACATCCCCTAGGTGTACCAAAACAGAAGAATTATCTCCATGAATTTCCTGCGCAGCTTCGCTGTCAAACGCCACTACGGGTACTCCACAGGCCTGTGCCTCTAACTGTACCAACCCAAAAGCTTCCTTTATTGATGGAATAATCAACAAATCAATTGATTGATAATACATCCTCATATGATTGACATACCCCAAAAGAATAACCCGATCCTGAAGTCCCAATTGGCGGATTTCGCTCAGGAATTTACCTGAATCCGGACCTTCACCTGCGATTAAGAAGTAAAGTTCCGGCATTTTATTCGCGATCTCCAGAATTACTCGCCACCCTTTATATTCAATCAGCCTTCCGGCAAATCCTATGATCTTTGAATCTGTTACCATGCGGGTTTCAAGCCCAAAAACTGACGCCGCACTACTTTCTCCCGGGAAAAAGCGATCTGTATCTACAAAATTTCTCAATAGAACAATCTTTTCCAAAGGAATATCGCAACCAGCAATGTGTTGTTGAATAAAATGTGACACCGCGAAAAAAGTCCCAATCCGGCTCAATCCCCGAACCAAGAAGGGGTAATACCAGCGTGTTATGTTTACAGAATCGTGTTCGTGAAAAATCAGTATAGGCCTGTTCCTTGCCGCCATACTGAAAAATATCCACAAACCAAATATCCAACTGTTGTGCAGATGGCAATGGACAATTTGAATATTTTGTTTCTTAATACACCGCGGTAATTTCACTAAGTTGAGTATTTGCCTTACAAAATTATCTTCTGGCTTCAACAAGTACCGGTTTTCGTCAATCGCAATCTGCATACGATCGCCCCCTTTTTTTCGTAATGGCAGCAACAATGCGTCAGGCATTCTCCTAAGAATTCCCTCTACAATCCGTTGGGCACCCCCAAAACTGAAATGGTCAATAATATGAAGCGTTTTCATATAGTCATCTTTCCACAACAGACAGATAATAACGCAGATATTGAAAGAATTCCCGCAACTGTTCTTAAGAACTTCAAAGCTTAATGATCTAAAGCAAGATAAAAAAATTTCACCTGTACTTTCTGAAACGAAAACTCTTTATGCAAAATCAACAATAACAGATTTATCCAGAGAGTCAAGCATTTGAACCCGGCGTTTTTTGTGTCCGGTTTTGATGAGCCACTAAACTAAATAACCACACAAGATCGGATGTTCTCACAAAACGCCTAAAAAGCAAACAAGAAGTTCAAATCGTTGACGTTTGTTCCCGTTGACCCAGTTTTTATCAAAGCTCCCAATGAATCAAAATAATGATATGAATCGCTATTCAAGCGATACGTTTCTACAACCAACCCTTTGCCCAATGCCTGTTGTAAAGTTCTCCCGGTCACAACTGCACCAGCAGCATCCGTAGGACCATCCTCGCCATCCGTAGCCAGCGAGATCACCGCGACATTGTCCAGACCATCAATCTCGGCAACTGCCCCAAGAGCAACCTCAAGATTACGCCCCCCCAACCCGGTTCCCTCAACCACTACGGTTGTTTCACCGCCCAGGATCAAACAGGCCGGTCGAGCTAAAGGCTGCCCTGTTTTACTGACCTGACACAGCAAGCTGCCTAAAAACCGACCGGCATTGAAAGCGTCCCCTTGCAAGAAAGTCGTCAGGATTTGGGCATTCATCCCTTCCTGCTGAGCTGCATCCATTCCTGCACAGGCAGCCTGATAATTGCTTCCTACGATCAAGACCTGGGCATTATTAAAGCAAGCACTTCCAGGCTTACGGGTCTCCGGCAGTTTCCCGGCAATCCCTTTTTCAAAAATAGCTGAAATGGAATCTGGTATTTTTTCCCACAAATTGTATTTTTCGAGAATTGCTTTTGCGTCTGTGAAAGTCGTTGGATCAGCCACCGTTGGGCCAGAAGCGATCATATCCAAAGGGTTGCCCACAACATCAGAAAGCACCAATGTAACTATCCGGGCTGGAGAAGCAGCATTAGCCAGTCCACCGCCCTTAACTCCATCGAGATGCTTGCGAATCGTATTGATTTCATCAATCTGCGCGCCGCATTCCAGCAGCAAATGCGTTAATCCTTGAAGATCATCCAAGACAATCCCAGAATGAGGGTGAGTGACTAAAGCAGACCCGCCCCCTGAGATCAGAAACAGCACCAGATCACGGGGTGAGCAAGCTTCCAGAAACTTTAGCACTCTCGTTCCCGCCGCTAGACTACCCTGCCCTGGCACAGGGTGATTTCCCTGGAAAATTTGAAAGGTATCCTTTAAGTCTAAAGAAGAATGTGTGATTTCCTGCTTCTGAACAACGATTCCCGCAGCCAACTTATCTCCAAGGACATCCGCAACCGCCTGCGCCATCAAACCGGCTGCTTTTCCTATGCTGACAGCTAACACACGGTCGATATGTTCAAGATCATATACCTCGTCATCAATAACGAGCTGCGTTCCCTTTTTTTGGATAACTTTACAAACCACCTGATACGGATCCACGGCATGCAGACTGGCACGAATAATTCGCCCTACACAAGCTGAGATTTCAGCATCAGGAAAAACAGAAGGCAACACCTCTAATTTCTTGTTAGTCCTCATCATTTTCTATTTCCATAACAAAATTCACGCTGATTAGCTTTCCTCCGGGCGGATATTATCCACCTGTCCATAAACAAAAATGATATCCACATGTCCCCCTTCCCCGTATTCAAACACATGCCATTCCAAAGGAGGGTTATGCAAAAGCATGCCGGTTTCCAAAGCAACGGGTTCACCCAGACGATCAGGAGATGGGCCATACCTGACCCATCCCTTGTATGCAAATAGTATATAACATACTTCTTCCGCGTGGTGATGTGGCTCCATCGCGCCACTTTCAGCCGAATAATGCGCAAATCCTACGGTCATTTTCGAGCTGTCAACCGGGCAGTCTTTCCCCACAGCTTTCTGGATCAATCTACCCGGCAAAATAATTTGTTCCAGCCCATCTCGTTTTATAAAGCGCATACGCTCTCCACAAGAATTATGCAATATCGTTATTATTTTGCCGTGTGGCCGCCATCGACATTCAGGACAATGCCCGTCACCATCGAAGAAGCATCCGAAGCCAGAAACACCGACGCCCCCACAATCTCCCAAACCTCACCAATGCGATTTAATGGAATATTGCGCAAGAAATACGCTTCCGTTTCGGGATTCTGGATCAGTTTTTGAATAAGTGGAGTCTTAAACTGTGCAGGGGCAATCGCATTGGAGCGAATATTGTATTTCGCCCATTCAATCGCCAAGTCTCTGGTAAGTGCAATCACGCCACCTTTGCTGGCCGAATAATTGGCATTGCCGGTGGTTAAGCCTACCTGTCCCGCGATTGACGCCATATTAATAATACTTCCCCCTTCACCACGTGCGATCATATGCCTGCCTACCTCCTGGTCAAACAACCACACACCACGCAAGTTGATCGCAATCACCCGATCCCACTGCCCCATCGTCATCTCTTCTGCTGGATTGCGATCCCCAATACCAGCCACTGCTGACAAACTGTCAATTTTTCCTAATTCCTTAATCGTCTTCTCAACCGCAGCTTTAACCTGGTACTCTTTAGAGACGTCACATTTAATGGCAATGGCTTTTCCACCATCGGCAATGATCGTATCCGCAACACTTTGAGCATTTTCAAGGTTGATATCGACAATAGATACAACTGCTCCAAACTGGGAAAATCCTTCGGCCATTGCTTGACCCAAACCCTGCCCGCCTCCGGTAACCAGAACAACCTTGTCTTCCAGACTGAAAATGTTCTTTACATTCCCTATTGAATACATAATCTTTTCCTTTAGCTTTTAGCCTGCAAATTTGGGCTCAGGCAATCCTCTAACATTGGTCTTAACCATGAAAATATCCCCGGCTTGAGGCTGCTTTTTACGCTCCTCTTCGGTCAACCCATTCCAGGCAGAAGTGATATACAGATCGGTATAATCCTTCCCGCCAAAGATGCACGAAGTTGGCTGCGAAACAGGCAAAGCAACCTCCAGATCGATTTTGCCCTGCGGATCAAAACGCGTTACTTTTGAACCAGCATAAAATGCACACCAAATGTAACCCTCACTATCCACTGTCAAACCATCAGGAATACCATATTCTGGCTCAACTTTGATCAAATCGCGCCGGTTTTCGGCAGTACCGGTCTCAAGATCATAGTCATAAGTATAGATCACATAACGCAACGAATCAGCAAAATACATCGTCCGGTTATCAGGGCTCCATCCTATCCCGTTCGAAATCGTGATCCCGGATTCCATTTTATGGATTGATAGATCAGCATTGATACGATAAAGCGAACTCACCGCCCCTTCAGGTGTCATCGTCCCAGCCCAAAAACGACCCTTTCGATCTACTTTGCCATCATTGAAACGCGAATCAGGATTGTCGCTTTCGGGGTCCAAAATTGGTTCAAGTTTTTTCTTGCCTATGTCCCAAAAGGAATAACCCGTACTGCCCGCTGCAATGAAACCGCCTGCCTGCCGAAAAGCAATCACACCCACTTGAGCTTCAACAGGATACGATTCATGCTTACCAGTTGCCGACCAATAACGGTTAATGGTCTGTCCGGCAATATCCACCCAATAAAGCGCTTGCTCTTCTTCGTTCCAAAGCGGCCCTTCACCGATGGTATTTTGAGAGCTAAGAACGTGTACAGCTTCCATTGTAAAATCCTTTCTTTACTTGATTTGATCAGGCATTACACCAACCAAGTGGTATGTTATCTGTCGGATATTTTCCGGCGTGCCTACATAACACCATAGTGAGATATTATCTGTAACGGCAGATCGATCGGTGAAACCACCGATCGCTTGCCCAATACACTCGATTTCAGCAAAACCACCCAATGCGCCATCATCTTGATAAATTTGAAGGGAGTCCCCTTTACATCCCAGGGAATGATAGGGTTCATCCAGATAAGGGGAAGTAGGATTATTATAAAAATTTCGTACGATCAAACACGCTTTGTCTACACTTAGAACATTGAAGTAGGCTGCCCGCCCATAAATTTGTGGTGCCCTGTACCCTAACTTAAACATCTTGTCTCCGGTGATATTTACCCGGACATAATGCGACTCAATTGTTTGCCAGGTTTCATCAACTGGCCCATAATAATCTGTCGGTGCAATAGTCGGTAAAGCAGGGATAAAAATCGTACCGCCTGGATTAATTTGAGTTAAATCCCATGTCTGACTGATCAACCCATCATTCTCTTCTTCTCCCAATGTCAGACTTTGTTCGTATCCACAATACGCGACACCATCAATTAGATTTGCATAATTGCTTAGATTTCGAAGGGGATCGGCAGCAGGCCTCAGCTCCCTTGTTAAATTCAATGCCTTTTTCTCATCTCCAGGATAGGCATTAAGCAGCATGTCCTGTTGGAGTTTGCACTGGCCAGTGGCATCGTCCATCAAAAGCTCATAATTTCCGGGGTCTACCTGTGGTGAAAGTGTATATGAATCCCAGAATTTCTTCCGATCGGGCACTGAATACTGGAGTTCAGGCCCTATGTACACTCTTTCTCCACCGAGATTCCAATCCCCAGCATCCAGGAACGCGCGAAAAGTCTCTGCATCTGCAAATGCACTGTTTGTCCATAGCAGACTTTCGTCAACCTGGCCCATAAAAGGACCAAAAATTCGCCCGCCTCGCTGAGAAATAATAATGCGCGCAGCATCATTCAATGGCAGCGATGTATAAGCCAGGTGATTCTCTTCAAACCGCGTTACAACCTGTAGATACGTTATCCTGTTGTTCATTTCAATCCCTTTGCATCGACAAAGCAAAACATAAACGCTTCAAGATATCAACTGAATAAGATTGGCATCGTCAAAAATAGTATGTCGAATTCAAATTTTCCGAGTGCGCCAGGCGTCCAGCAAAACAGCCAGGAAGATAACAACACCTTTAACAATGATAGTTAAGAAGTATGAGACGCCAAACAAGTTCAAGCCGTTACCGATCAAGGAAATGATCAACACACCCCCCAGAGTACCTAAAATCGAACCTCTGCCGCCACTCAAGCTGGCCCCGCCAATAACTACAGCGCTGATGGCATCCAGGATCAACAGTTCACCACCCATACCGGAGGATGCTACCCCAAGACGGGCAACCAATGTTAACCCAGCGATGCTTGCACACAGACCGCTGATCACATAGGTGCTGAAGATCATTCGGGTCGTCCCGATACCAGAGCTACGCGCGGCAAGTTCACTGGCGCCGGTAGCAAAGAGAGATCGTCCGAATGCAGTTCTCTGCAGAAAATAATACAACACAACAGAAGCTACAACCACCATGATCACAGGAATTGGAATGATAAAGGTGTCTCGCCGCCCAATCGCATAAATACTATCCAAAACCGGGCCTACGGTCACGCCCTTGGTGTACCACGCTGCCATACCTGTTGTCAGTACCATGGTTGAAAGCGTAACAATGAAAGGAACCATCTTCAGTTTTGCAATCGCGAATCCATTTATAAAACCAAGCGCTACACCAAGTGCAACCATAACCAACACACCAAGCACCGCATTCTCTGTTTCAACCATCACAGATGAACCAAGCACACCGCTTAAAGTTAGTACGCCAGCCATCGATAAGTCGATCCCTCCCCCAACGATCACGAATGTCATACCAAGAGCCATAAATGCCATAACACTCAGTTGGAGTAAAACGTTGAGGATGTTTATCCTTGTTAAAAAATGTGGGGTCGCGATGGATAACCCTACTACCAAAACAATTACAACAAGAAAAATCCCCGTGCTTTCTTTTTTCATTAAATCAACAAAGAAGCCTCGGAATCGGTCCCAAGAAGATGCTCGTTTATCGTTATTTACCATGAAACTCTCCAGAGGATAACTATCATATGCTTAATAAAGGTATAATTGAGTATCCGGCGGAGAACCGGAAACTGTTCCGGTTCTCCGCTGTGCTATTTTGGTTTCGAGAGTATTACTACTCTACGAAACCATTTCTCCAGAACTCATTACCAAGCTCGAGGATATTTTCCACTGTGCCAACCACACCAGGCAGTGCGTCAAACACAGGATCTACAACGCCACCCTGGATCAGAGTGATTGCATTGTCAACCGGTTTCTGCGCCCAGGCCACTGGATCGTGGGCAATATCAACTGTACTGTACCCATCCTGAAGTGACTTGGCACCATTGCCATCACCGTCGATCTGCGCCAGCATGATGTGTCCTGCTTCACCGTAAGGAACCAGCTTATCACTGGTCTTCAAAGCGGACAATACCGAAGGCAGCAGGTAGTCTGACGGAATAAAGATCGCGTTGATCTCAGGATTGGCCTGCAATGAATTGGTTACACCATCCAACGCCTTCTCCGGCTTCCAGTCGGTTGGAACTTCGGCGACCATGTTGATACCAAGTTCTTTCGCCACTTCCTGGAAACCATCGTTGCGGTTAACTGCGTTCTCGTCGGTCAAGGCACCAATCAGCACCAAAACCTTCAATTCAACGCCGTCTTTGTCTGCAAAGGCTTTCAACTGCCGGGCAGCTTCCTTACCAAATTCATAGTTGTCCGAACCCACAAAGCTGGCAACACCTTCCATGTCGGCTGGCGGGCGGTCAAACAAAATGATCGGAATGTCGGCATCATTGGCAGCGTGAATCGCTGACAAGATCGCTTTCGAGTCAATCGGGTCTACAATGATTGCATCAACGCCCTGAGCGATCATATCTTCAATCTGGCTCAACTGCTTATTGACATCGTTGTCTGCCACGGTTTCAATCAAATTAAAGCCCAATTCTTCCTGGTATGCCTTGAGATTTTCTTCTGTGGCCTGCCAGGTTCCGCTCATCAATGATGGGAAAGATACACCGATGGTGATATCCTCAACAGCTACTACTTCAGCAGCTTC
>JAIOTF010000212.1 GCA_021107195.1 Anaerolineaceae bacterium
GTTCTCCTGTTTTGATCACTGATTCTCCGGCAAGATTGAGCTTCAGCAGCTCTTCGGGTGCGGCCGGACTGTCGGGGCTGTAAGCCCGAACTTCAAACTGGTTGGTCACTGGATCGCGCAGCATCACCGCCACCCGGCTGGCCTGGATCAATTGCACCAGACGCTCCAGCACAGTTTTCAGCATCGTGTCCAGGCTGAGCGAGCTGTTGGTGGCCGCCGCAAAATCGAGCAGCACTTGCAGTTCACTCGTCCGCTCCTGTACCCGTGCTTCCAGGGTCAGGTAGGCACGCTGGATTTCTTCCTGTGAGCGCTTTTGTTCAATCGCCACGCCCACCAGGTGAGCCGCTACCTCGATCGCGTGCAGCTCATCTTCGGTGGGTTGACGGGGATGGTTGTAGTACATCGCAAACGTCCCCATAACGTTGCCTTCTGCATTGAGCACCGGCTCGGACCAGCACGCGCGCAGGCCATATTTCAATGCCAGGCTGCGCAGCCCTTCCCAGCGGGTATCCTCGGCGATGTCGGTCACGATCACCCGCTGTCGGGTGAAACAGGCCGTACCGCAGGAACCCACTTCCGGGCCGATTTCCAGCCCTTCAATCGTCTCAATGTATTCGGAGGGAAGTTGCTCATACGCCCCGATGTGCAGGTGACGCCCATCTTCATCCACCAGCAGCACCAGACCCAGCATGCCGGGCCACTGGCTTTCGATGATCTGCACCAGTGTGTGCAGCGTGTCATGAAAATTTCCGCCTGTGGCCAGCAGCTCCAGAAACTGGTGCTGTCCTTCCTGAATGGCCTGCGACCGTTTCTGCTGCAATGCGTTCACGAATAGTTCGCCGACGATTTTCAGCAAATGGATACTTTCCTCTGTCCAGGCTTTCTGCGCTTTGACCGCATCAAATCCCAGAAAGCCGATTGCTTCTTCCTGGTAAACCATCGGCACCAGCAGCACCGATTGAATGCCGTGTTCCATGGCATTTTGGCGGTCAACCTCGGCTTCCGGCGGCAGCATGTCCAACCGTGGCAGGTGCACGATCTCACCGCGCTGCATACAGCCTGTCAGGTAGGGAAAGCTGTCCAGCGGCTGGCCTTGCATGCGCTGGCGCAAAGACGCGATCCCCGTTGCGCACCATTCATGGCGGATTTGCAGAGTCTTGTCGCCTTGAGAAAACAGGCATACATAACAGCGGTCCACGTTGATAAAGGTACCGATCGTTTTCAATGCATCAGAGATGCCGTTGTCGATTTCGCCGGTTTTGAGATTGATGAACTTCGTGGAAAGGGTCGTGATCAGGTTTTCAAAGGCAATTTGCTGGTGCAGCCGTTCTTCTGCGCTTTTCTGTTCCGTGATGTCGATCACCAGCCCGTTGAAATGGGTCAGCTTGCCCTCTTCATCATGCACAGGCGTGGTCAGCATGCGCACCCAGCCCCATGCGTCCTTCTGCGGATTGAAGATGCGCAGCGATTCGTCAAAGGCCGTGCCGCCCTCAAAGGATTGGTGGTTGGCATCCAGCACCCGCTGGATGTCCTCCGGGTGGACGTAATGGAACCATGAGCCGTAATCCTGCGGGTCACTGGCGCCGATCACATCTTTGATTGATGGACTGACCATGACCACGTCCCCGCCATAGGGGTGCTCAACATCCACCGCAATGCGGTAGACGGCGAAATTTCTGGACTTTTCTAACAGCGAACGCAGGTCTTGCAGGGTGGTATCTTTGGGGTTCATTCGGAAGGTTTGTCAGCTATTATGTGTTGTGCTTGCATGTCAAGGAGTGATAATTGTGAGATTACCGGTTCTTTTTTTTCTTCGTAGTGGGTGTTGAAATTTGTGATTAGTGCTTCAAGCATGGGATTACGATTATCCTCTTTTGCTCCTACGTGATAGAAATGCTCTCGGGTGATGATGTCATAGTTTGACCAAATGGTGTCAATATATTGGTTAGTCCTGAATTCGTTACTATGCCAGGTAGAAAGGATGAATATTGCTTTTGTTTCAGAAAGCAGTATCGCTAGCTGCTTTTCCTGCTCTTCATTCCAGGTATTGAAATAATCGGTGTGTCGGCCAATATAAGGCGGATCACAATATAATATATCACCGGAACTTGCTTCTTTAATAGTAGTAGCATAGTCCTGACATTGGAATTTATAATTACCTAAAGCGCAGGCATCAACAATTCCCTGAACCTGATTACATATTTTGGTAATATAAGCTTTGGCAAAACGGTTTGGTTTATGGCAGAATGGAACATTGAAACCACCATTTTTGTTGAAGCGAATCATGCCATTGAAACCTGCGCGATTCAGGAAAAGAAAGTCTAAGGGATCGCCCTCTTTATTAAATCTTTCACGGATTGCGTAGTAATGCTGGCCGTCCGATTGTAGCAATTTTGCACCTTCCCGCTCCAGAAAACTTCTTGTGCTGGCTGCGGTAATTTTTCCTTCAGTTATAGCCTGATAGAAATTGATCAGGTGCGGGTTTGAATCTGCAAGCAAAGCCTCGCTGGGTCTTACATTGAAAGCTACTACGCCTGACCCCATGAAAGGTTCAATCCAGCGTCCGTTGAAATCTGAGGGGACAATAGCTTTGATCCAGGTAACCAGTTTGGATTTAATCCCCTGGCATTTTATTGGAGGGATCTGGGTTTTGTAACCGCTCATTGCTGGTTGTTCCGTGCAACGATGAGAGAAGAATCACCGCCGCGATATTTTACGAAATTTGCAAGTGATGTGATTTTTCTGGTTTTTTCATCTTCGTCTTTAATTGTTATTTTGCCGAAATTCATCCAATAATCATCAAACCATTCTTCTCCCAGCCTGGCAAACATGCCATTGCCAGACAATATATCTTCAATGCGTTGAATACTGCCAATATTGGCTGTGTTTCCTGAACCGCTTTTATCACTGGCAATTTTCCATTTCTCCGCGACGAAAAATTGGATATTTGAAATAACAGAAGTAATTGAATGCAATTCCTCAATTTGATAAGAGCATGTTTCATCAATAGTTGTATCATCAGCGCGATCATAAATGATCCCCAGACAAAAATGTCCCAAATAACTTCCGTAAGGAAATTGAATATTTTTTGTGCTTGTTCGGTCTTCGAAATATTTACCATGCGAGCCAAGTGTGAATCCACTGCAAAGCCAGGGTTTGTCGGGTAAACGATAAGTTGTTTTCAAATCCACAGCAAATTTGACAGAAGCATCGCTTTTTGAAACAAAGGATATGTCAGGGTAGTAATTTTGGTGTTCTGCAAGGACAATAGCAAAGCCATGTTGATCAGCAAATGCCAAAATTTTTGGAAAGAGATGAATTTCCAGGATTTTTGAGACGATCTTTGTGTCGGAAGAGATTGTATAAACGTTTTTGAATGTGTCGATGAAGCCTTTGATCGTCCATTGGCCGTCATCTGTGCTAACATGATTTGAGAGTGTACTTGCAAATCCTTTGAGTGAGGCTTCAAATTCTGCTTTAGTTGGCATAAATTCTCCATTGACTTATCTTACTGTATAGGTCATTATAGCAGAATCAAAGCTGCCCACGATACGTTTCGTGGGCAGCCCTTGTATGCGAATAATGTTGGGCCTAAACAAACAGCAATGATAGTTTTATTTCCCTGCCACCCTGGAACGCTGTGCGGTGATGCCTTTTGGCTTTGGCGCGGATGAATGTTTTAAAGTTTGCGCTCC
>JAIOTF010000038.1 GCA_021107195.1 Anaerolineaceae bacterium
GTCCATTTTGATCTCCTTGGTTTAAAAGCGGGTCAAACCGGCGATCTTGCCATATCCCAGGATGGCGAATACAACCGAAGTCACCGTGAACAATATCGCAAAAGCCAGAATAAAATAATCCGCCTTGCGCATCTCCAGGTTCAAATAGAAAGTACGCTCATCCCGGGCGCCAAACCCTTTCGACTCAAGCGCCATGGCAAAAATATTGGTGTTGCGGATCGTTGAGAGAAATACCGGCACGAGGAGGGGTAGGAATTTACGCACTTTTTCTACAAGATTCCCGGTATCGAGATCAAGGCCGCGGCTGCGCTGCGCCTGGCTGATCGTCATTGTGCTGGACGCAATGGTCGGCACCAGACGAAGTGCGGTGGAAATAGCAAACCCCACCCGGTAAGGCATTCCCAGGCGGATCATACCGATGACGAGTTCTTCATTTCTGGTTGTGCTGATCAGGATCATACCGGTGGAAATCATAAAAACCATTAAAAAGGTACGGGCAACGCTGTAGAGGAAAGACTCCACTTCAAAAACCCAAAACAGAGGAGTAACACCCTGTGAAAAGAAATTCCACAGGATCATGCTGGAGACCGTCAAAACGATTAAAATATACCGGATACGTCGAAGATTGCTGAATGATCTTGCCACAAAAAGCTGCAAAAAGATTAAAGCACCGACCGGCAGCAGCCACAGCGGGTCTTCAAACAACAAAATAGCAACAAACGTCATCAGAAAAACCAGTATCTTGGTTCGCGGGTCCAAGCGGTGAATAAATGAGTTGTTATCCAGATAAAGCTCTGCATCCATCAGTCCTGCGCTCCTTCGATATAGTTAGACATTTCTTCAGGGGTCAAAAAGGTGCATCCAAGCTGATTACTGAATTCCACAAAATGCGGAGGTCGCAAGGAAGCAGCAGCAAGTTGTTCACCATGTGAAAAGACTTCGCGTGTGGAACCCTCCAAAATGATTTTACCCTCTTTCATCACAAAAACCCGGTGGGCATATTCTGCTACTACCCACATGTGGTGGGTAACAAAAATGATCGTGCTGCCATTTTTATTAAGACGGCGAACCATATCCATCATACTGCGCTGCTCGGCATAATCCAAACCGGTGGTGGGCTCATCCAGGATCAGCACATCTGGCTTGGCGGCCAGCACCGAGGCGACCGCCACGCGCTGCCTGCCGCTCTTGGTGAGAGCAAACGGGTCTTCTTCCTCAAAACCGACCAGGTCAACAGCTTCCAGGGCTTCCGTTACCCGCTGCTTGACTTCCTCTTCCGATAGTTTGCGTAAGCGCAGGCTGAACGCCACCTCATCAAACACAGTTTCTGAGAATATCTGGTGATCCGGATTCTGGAAAACGTATCCTACACGCTGACCAAGTTTGAAAACACCCTGATCGATGGTAGGCAATCCATCCACCGTCACCTCACCGCTGGTGGGCATGAGCAAACCATTGAAATGCTTGGCCAATGTCGTCTTGCCGCTGCCGTTTTGACCAACGATGGCAACCATATCGCCCTCAAAGATGTTGAGGATGATACCATTAAGCGCATGTACTTCCGGTGAATAAGAAAACTCGAGATTTCGGCACTGGATAAGCGGCTTGTCAAGTTTCGCCAGTGCAGCCTTCTCTTCTGACACCTTCGCCTGATAAGCAGTTTCAGTGATCTTCCAGCCGTTTGACTGAAAAACCTTAACCCCTTCTTCAGGCGTCAGAGGCAAGTCGGAAACGCCCATTTGCTTAAAGAATCTAGGAATTCCCAGAGGCATCACTCCCAGCTCTTCCATCAAACCAACCTGGCTTAACATTTCGCGCGTTGGACCGATTTTGATCAGTTTCCCATCTTTGATGAAGGCAATACGGTCAGCGAAGAGCGCTTCTTCCGTTTCATGCTCGAAGACCATCAAAGTCAAATCATCACGTTTACAAAGGCGATGCGTGATCTCAAACACGGCCATTTTGCTGATCGGGTCGAGGTCGGTGGTCGGCTCGTCCATCACCAGTACGGTTGGTTTCAGGGCCAAAACAGAAGCAATCGCCAATTTCTGTTTTTGACCGCCAGAAAGGGTGGACGGCGGCCGGTGACGGACAGCATTCAGCCCGACATAATCCAAATTTTCGTTGATCCGGCGGCCGATTTCCTCACGATCGACTGCAAAATTTTCAGGCCCAAAAGCAACTTCCAATTCAACATTGGTTGAGAAAAGCTGCGCTTCAAAGTCCTGAAAGACCATACCAACGATTTCAGCCATTTGGGCAACGGTATTTTCCCGTGTATTGCGCCCCATGACAGATACCTCGCCTTTATATTTTCCTTTATAGAAATGCGGGATCAACCCATTAATCGTAGCTGCCAGGGTACTCTTTCCGGCTTCACTGGGTCCCATGATGACCAGAAATTCACCGCTCGGCATCTCCAGATTGATTCCATCGAGGGCATATTTATCTTGACCACGATAACGGTACTGAAGGTCCTTTATTGAAACAATCGACTCCGTCATTTATCCTCCTGAATAATTTCTTTTCAGGCTTCACCCGCCTGAAATGGGGTTTTTCGCATCAGGGCGCTCCAAATAATCCGTTCATTTTCTATTGCTTGGTCCATGGAACTCATCGCCAGGCAGATATACAAAGCGTGGATCAGTGCGTATTGCGCGATCCGCGATGATATGGTTTCCGGCATACTTTCCTGTGATACGGAGAGCAGCACCACATCGGAGATGGAAGCAAGCGGCGAAAGGGCATTGCCGGTAATGCAAAGCACCGGCACACCAGCATGTTTTGCTTCGGCTGCTGTGCGGTACGGGTCATCCGATTCGCCTGTCTGTGAAATGACAACCACCAGGTCCTGCGGGGTCAGCAATGCGACCTGCATCACCTGTAAATACGAATCCGTCTGGACCTGACAAGTCAGCCCCAGACGGAGAAGGCGATTATACATTTCATGAGCCATTGGCCCCGATGTGCCGACCCCGGTAATCAAAATCGAGCGGGCCTGCGACAAAAGCTGGAGAGCTTCTTGAAAAGCTTTTTCAGCAAAGATGGACAGGGTATCATCAAGTGCCTGCTTGCTGCCCAGCAGCACTTTCCGGGCAAGCGTTCCTGGAGAATCTTCTTCGGAAATCCCGTTGTGGATCAACTGCGGCGAATGCGGCAAAGACTGAACGAGGGCGATCTTGAATTCAAGCCAACCTTTATAACCCAACGAACGGCAAAACCGCACCGCAGTGGCATCGCTCACCCCGCTTTGTCGAGCAATTTCCGCCAGGGTCATACGGATGACCTTTCCGGAATTTTCCAGTACATATTGACCAACCTTATTTTCTGCCGGCGACAAAGATAGCAATAGGCTGCGTAATCTTGCAAATGTGTCTCCGCCCAGGCCAGCATTTTGCTGTTGATCCATAGAGATTCATCCTTTGGAAAGGCCAGATAAATAATAAATAACTAAAATATGTTGGGGAAATGTAGTAAAACTACAACAAATCTATTTTAGTGAAATTTCACAACAAAGTCAAGTGGTAATTTGAAGCAAAACTGTCATTTCCCCCTGAACGAACTACGATTCAAGCCGTGCCCTTCGACAAGCTCAGGGCACGGGCGGGGAATAGCCCCCGCTTCGGCTTACTCTTCGGGCACAATATCGACAAGCTCAGCTGCGCTACGACCCGCAATAACAAAATATCTGACCCTACAAATTTCCACCGGTATTGAGTTTTTCCATCGCCGGTATCATCTCATCATCCGAAAGAATGGCAGGCTCGCCAATGCATTTCGCCTGGTAATACAACCTGCTCACCAGCTCAAGCTCTTCGGCAACGGCAAATGCGGCAGCAATATTGACCCCCAAAGTGACCAAACCATGATTGGCCATCAGGCAGGCATTGTAATTGCCAATGGTGTTGAGGATGTTCTCGGAAAGTTCCTTGCTGCCATATGTGGCATAAGGTGCCACGGGTACCTTGTTGCCTGCCAGCCCAACCAGATAATGGACTGCGGGAAGTTCCCAATTGAGGCAGGCAATGGTCGTCGCATAAACCTGGTGCGTATGTACAACAGCGTTGATGTCGGGGCGATGTTTGAACAAACCGAGATGAAAACTGATCTCACTGGAGGGCTTAAGCCTGCCTTCCACCTTCTGACCATCCATGTCCACCACCACCACATCTTCCGGTTTCATGGCGAAATAATCTACCCCGCTGGGTTTGATCGCAACCAGGCCTTCAGCACGATTCATGATGCTGAGGTTTCCACCGGTGCCTGTGGTGAGCTGTGCCCGGATCAATTTTTGGCCGTACTCTACGATCGCTTTTCTCTCTTTTTCTAAACGCATGGGTTTCTCCAAAATTTAAGAATAGTTGATAAACACAACCAGCAAGCGGAAATAATGCTGATTGTCTGTTTGCCACTCATGATTATACCCGGTGAGATGCAATGTATAAAAACCCGCCGGAAACTTTTCACAGCTTCCGGCGGTCTATCCGTTATAAACAAAACAGTCTATTTGAATTGTTCGGCAAAGTGGCAGGCCACCAGGTGCTCAGGCTCCAGCTCTCGCAGGACAGGCTCTTCCTGGGCACAGATGTCCTTGGCAAAAGGACAGCGTGGGTGGAAGCGGCAGCCAGACGGCGGATTGAGAGGGCTGGGCACATCGCCTTCGAGAATGATGCGTTCACGGCGGGTGCGCGGGTCGGGGATAGGAATAGCCGACATCAGGGCCTGGGTATAGGGATGCAAAGGCTTGCGGAACAAGGCTTCGCGGGAAGTCATTTCGACGATCTTGCCGAGATACATAACCGCCACCCGGTCGGAAATATGCTCAACCACGGCCAGGTTATGCGCCACGAACAGATAGGTGAGGCCCATCTGGCGCTGCAAGTCACGCAGAATATTCAAGACCTGCGCCTGAATGGAAACATCCAGGGCCGAAACCGGCTCGTCCAGGACAATGAACTTGGGATTTAGCACCAGTGCCCGGGCAATACCGATGCGCTGGCGCTGGCCGCCCGAAAACTCGTGAGGGTAGCGCATGGCATGGTAATCTTCCATGCCCACTTTTTCAAGCACGCTCATCACCATCTCAAACCGTTCCTGGTTGGTGCCGATGCCGTGAATGCGCAAGCCTTCGGCGATCGATTCACCAATCGGCAGGCGTGGATCCAAAGAGGCATACGGGTCCTGGAAAACGATCTGCATGTTGCGCCGCATCTGACGGGAGATAATACTACCCTCAGAAGAAAAGACGGGCTGGCCGTCAAACTTGACACTGCCGGAGGTATGCGGCACCAGTCCCAGCATGGTGTGGGCAATGGTCGATTTTCCACAGCCGGATTCGCCCACCAGGCCGAGGGTCTCTCCCCTATTGATAACAAAGCTGACATCATCGACAGCCTGCACCTGAGCGATCACCCGGCGAAGAACACCGCCGCGCACCGGATAATATTTGACCAAATTCTTTACTTCAACAAGGGCTTTGGTTGAGCTTTTATCTTTTGTTGTCTCTGACATGATCTCTACCTCGCCTCCTGAACGGGTGTGCTCAGCGGGGCTGGCTGACCGTTATGATCCTGATATAACCAACAGCGCACCTGATGGGAATCGCCCACCGCAATCAAATCCGGTTCCACCTCGGTGCAAACCTGCAAACCATATTTTTCACGCGCCAGACAGCGCGAAGCGAAACGGCAGCCAGGCGGCAAATTCACCAGATTTGGCACATTGCCCGGGATGGTATCCAATTCTTCCGTGAGCTGTCCCAGAACGGGCACAGAAGCGATCAAACCCTGGGTATAAGGATGGTAAGGTTCAGCAAAAACAGCCTCCACATCAGCCTGTTCCACAATGCGGCCGGCATACATGACCGCCACCCGGTCGGCCATCTCGGCGATTACACCCAGGTCGTGGGTGATGAGAATGACCGCAGTGTTGACCTGCTTGCGCAGGTGGCGCAGCAGATCCAGGATCTGAGCCTGAATGGTCACATCCAGAGCTGTGGTCGGCTCATCCGCGATCAACAACTTGGGATTGAGCGCCAGAGCCATAGCGATCATTACACGCTGCGCCTGACCGCCAGACATTTCATGTGGATAGGCTTTGGCTTTTCGTTCCGCGTCGGGAATGCCAACCAGTTGCAACAAGTCAACAGCTTTTGCCCAGGCTTCTTTCTTGTCCATCTTGCTATGGATCTGAAAGACTTCAACGATTTGATCACCTATACGAAAAACCGGGTTGAGGCTGGTCTGTGGCTGTTGGAAAATCATCGAGATGCGCTCTCCGCGCACTTCCACCATTTCATGTTTATCAAAGGTCATTAAATCACGGCCTTCAAAGAAGACCTCGCCTTCCTCAATCTTGCCCGGTGAAGACACCAGACGCAGGATCGACAAAGAGGTTACACTTTTACCACAGCCTGATTCCCCCACCAATCCGAGCACTTCCCCTTCATTTACATAAAAATCAACACCATCCACCGCTTTAACAACCCCATCCTCCGTATAAAAATACGTTTTAAGGTTCTTCACATCCAGCAGAGGTGCATTGTTCGATTCTGTCACGATAATCTCTCCTCTATGCCCGTTCAACCGGTCTTGACATCCTGGCTCAAACGCGGGTCAATTGCATCGCGCAGGCCGTCACCCATCAGATTGAATGCCAATACGGTCAACATGATAGCAATGCCAGGGAAAAACACCAGATGAGGCGCGGTAAACACCTGATTACGCTCGCTGCCCAACATCGTACCCCATTCCGGTGTAGGCGGCTGTGCACCCAGACCCAAAAAGGACAGAGCAGCCGCATCGAGAATGGCCGTGCCGACTCCCAATGTGCCCTGCACGATCAATGGCGGGATGGAGTTAGGCAGAATACGCCTTACCAGGATATGAAAATGGCTGGCCCCGAGCGCCTTGCTGGCCGAAACATAGGCCTGCTCCTTCACCGAAAGGACGCTGGCCCGCACAACGCGGGCATAGATAGGAATGGAAACAATGGCAATCGCCAGCAGGGCATTCTGCAAACCCGGCCCAAGAACGGACACAATGGCAATTGCCAACAGCAAGGATGGAAAAGCCATTAACACATCCAATAAACGCATGATCACATTATCCACCCAGCCACCCAAATAGCCCGCTACAGCGCCTAACAAGGTGCCAACGGTGATCGCAAACCCCACAGTTGAGAAACCAACCAGCAGCGAAAGACGCGAACCATAAATGACGCGGCTGAATTCATCGCGGACATTGCCATCTGTGCCCATGATGTGCTGCGGTTCATCCTCCGGGCAGCCCAATACATGTATACAGGGCGCTTGTCGTTTTTTTATATCCTCAACGCCGATCAAAACTTTTTCAGGATCATAGGACGCAATCAGCGGGGCAAAGATGGCGGTCAAAATCAAGATACCAAGCAAGGTAAGCCCGATGATCGCCGAACGCTGCTTACAAATACGGCGTAAGGTCAAACGCCACAAACTGTTCGAACGGTAGTCCTTTTGTTTTACGGATAATTCAGGTGCCATAATGCCTTACTCCAGTCGAATGCGGGGATCAATGAAAACATACGATAAATCCACGATCAGGTTAACGAACACATACCCAGCAGCAATGACGATGGTAAAACCCTGAATGATCGGAAAATCGCGGGCGGTGATCGCTTCAAACAACATGCGGCCGACCCCAGCCAGGCCGAAGATACTCTCGGTCAAGACAGCTCCGGCAAAAAGGGTGCCCACCTGAAGACCGATGATAGTGACCACCGGCAGCAAGGCATTACGGAAAGCGTGTTTCATGATCACCTTTCTTTCCATCAGCCCCTTGGCGCGTGCTGTGCGCACATAATCCTGCTGCAAGACTTCAAGCATACTGGAGCGGGTCATACGGGCAATGATCGCCAGCGAAATGGTGCTCAGTGCCATCGAAGGCAGGATCAAATGCTGCACTGCATCCTTGAGCACCTCCCAATCGCCGGTAATGATCGAATTAAAAATATAAAGATTAGCAAAAAATTCCAAAAAATGATATTTCAGGGTTTCCGCCTGAACTTCCCAGCCAAACACCTCATAAAACGGCACAGCCACAAGCCCTGCTGAAATTCGTCCTGTAGGCGGAAGCCAGAAAGGCGTACCCTTAAATTTCAACGCAAACAAATAGGCAAGCATTAAACCTAACCAGTAAACCGGCATGGAAACACCCATATTGGCGCCCACCATGACAACCACATCCATAATTGAATTGCGACGCAAGGCAGAAATGACTCCGGCAGGGATTCCAATTAATATTGCAAGGAACAAAGCAATCGAGCCCAGTTCAATGGTGGTGGGCAAACGTTCGATCAAAATAGTTGTTACCGGTCTGCTGAAGCGAATGGATTCACCAAAGTCGCCCCGCACAATATCTTTCATGTAGATCCAGAACTGTACAGGAATAGGCTTGTTCAGGCCATACTGTTCATTAAAGCGCTCACAAACCTGCACAGTTGCCTTTTCACCCAGCATGGCCTTGCAAGGATCGCCAGGAATCATGCGGGCCAGAGCAAAAGTAACGATTAAAATGCCCAGCAAAACAGGTATCGCCAGCAATAGGCGCCGTATCGTATATTGGGTCATAAGCAACTCTCAATCTGTAAAATACAACAACGCGGGACAGTGCGTAACCTGTCACGGCATGCGCCATCCCGCGTTGTATCTATAGTTTAATAATCAGCTACCAGATGGCAAGCGGTTGCCTTATTCAGCGTTCAGCAAATTACCCCACAGGTATGTGAAGTATTCGAACGCACCAGTGTTACCAACATGCAGCGGTGAGGCAGCATCCCACGCCACGTACCAGGACATAACAACGTCGTTGGCATCGAGCATGGAACCATCATGGAACTGGACGCCCTCGCGCAGATTGCAGGTCCAGACAGTCAGGTCTTCATTCGGCTCACAGGAGGTCGCCAAACCAGGCTTGACCTCGGTGCCGCCAATTTCGTAAGACAGCAGAGCTTCCACGGTCTGTTCACAAGCGCGCAGCGATTCGCCGTCAGTCTCGTCGTTGCAGTAAATGGAGATCGGTTCTGCATTCTGCATCCAGACAAAGGTGTCACGGCCGCCGGGATCTGTGGCAGCGAAGTACTCGTTGCCCAGCGGGCTGGCGTGTGCACCAGCAACATCAGCCTGGTAAGCCACACCGGAACCACCATGAGCGATCGGAACCATCGGAACCAGATCGCGGAGGGCATTGTTGGCTTCGACATACAGCGGCTCAGCAACGGCCGGGTCAGCAATTTGGGCAGCTTCAGTCAGGACTTCGTAAACCTCGGGGAAGGTGTCGCCAAACTGCGGGTTGGTGGAGGTGAAGTGGAAGTCGAGGAAGTTGGTGATATGCGGGTAGTCGGCGCCCCAACCGAGGAGGTAGAAACCATCCAGGCGGCCGGCGGTCGATTCTTCGATGAAAGCACCTGATTCCATTACCTCAATGCTGGCGGTGATGCCCAGGTTCTCCTGGAGCTGCGCCTGCAAGTCAGTAGCAACCAGACCCGGTTCGGGCAGGTAGGAGCGGAAGACGTCACGGTAGTAGATCGTGGTTTCAAATCCATCCGGATAACCAGCGTCAGCTAACATGGCTTTGGCGCCTTCAGCATCAAATTCGTACCACTCATCGCCAACGCAGCCATTCGGAATAGCGCAGGGGGCGAAGTGGGAAGCGGCGGTTGAGCCGCCGGGGTAGAAGTTGTCAACAATGCGCTGGCGGTCAATGCCTTTGGCAACAGCCAGGCGGACGTTCACATCATCAAACGGTGCGAAGGTATTGGTCATCGCAAAGTAGAAAATGTTCAGAGCTTCGCGGTCCTTCAACGCGAGGGTATCATCGCCACGGATAACTTCGAAGTCATCGGGGCTGGGATTGTCGATACCATCAACGGTGCCGGACTGAAGTTCGAGCAAGCGGGCAGCACCTTCGGTGCTCCAGCGGAAAACCAGGGTGTCAGCATTGGCTGCGTCGCCCCAGTAGTTTTCATTCTTCTTGAAGACAATGCTGTCGCCACGGTTCCAGGAGTCCAGAACGTAGGGGCCGGTACCAACGCTCTTCTCGAGAATTTCGCCGGAGGGGATAGCTTCTTCAAGCCATTCTTTCGGCTGGATCGAGAAAGCGGTGAATGCGGCCTTCGAGGGGAAAGCAGGATCGGGAACGCACATGGTGAACTGAACAGTGAGTTCGTCCACAGCAGCGATTTCCTTGATCAATCCGCCATAATCACAATCAGGGGCAGTAACGACCATCGGTTCAAATTCAGCTGCAGGAGCCTCTTCGGCAGCGGGAGCTTCTTCTTCCGCAGGTGCCTCTTCGGCGGCCGGGGCTTCTTCCGCAGGTGCCTCAGGGGCAGGTGCTGCGGGTTGGCAGGCTGTCAGCGCAAGGCTGAATAACACGAGGACAGCTAACAGGGCAAACAATTTCGATTTCATTTTCTTCTCCTAATTCTTCTCCAAGATATCAACTTACACAAAATGTACACAAAAAATATCAGTCGCTCCCAGCGCACCTCCTTCCTGGAATGCATTCAGTTTCTGAACAACTAATGGAAATACACGTATAAAGAAACGGTACCAACAGGCACCATTAAAAAATGATACAAAACTTTTGGCTAAATGTCAACCTCGTCAAAGGTATTGATTCCGGAAAATCAACGGCAATTGCGGTTATTATCGCAAATTGGGTCCGGCAGCGGACATTGCGGCGGCGTAGACTGCGGTGAACGCACCAGCGCAAGATCAAGCTCTGGCAGCAAAACTGCCCAGGCTGTGCCTTCCTGGCAACCCAAAACCACAGCCTGACTGGCGTGCAGGGTTACATCCTGGGGAAATTCTTCGAGGGGCAGGATGATACAATGAAACCGTTCTTCATTCAACAGTTCGAAGACCAGGCGGGGATAGGGTTCGGCCGCAAAACAATCCTTGTGCTCCCCCTGTCCCATGCCATATAAGCGGGGGAAGTTCAAGCGCCCTGATTGCACCACAGCGCCCTCCTGGTCCAGAAATGTGGTTACTCCCTGCGGGTCGAGACCAGCATCCAACATCCATTCCGTTGAGGGCAGGGCCGCTGCACCAGGCGGGAGCACATTGATGGGAATTGCTTCCTGTGCCAGCGGGATCATTCCGACTACGAGCAGCAACCCGGCAATACTGGCAGCCCATCGCCACCGGGCAGTGCGGGGTGAGCTTGCAGGCGGCTGCTGCGCTGCTTGCGCCAGTCCCAGCAGCCAGGCAGTGAGCTGCACCATGCCGATGGCATAATAGAGCATGACTACCCAATCAACGGGCACGATATAACGCCCGCCGGAAGTGCGCGCCGCAGTTGCTGCCAATAGATAGCCGCCGTATACCAACAATGGCGCTGCACCTGCCATACGCCATTTCCGCCAGGCAGCACCCACACCCAACAAAACCAGGAAAATATTCACCGCCAGCAAGACCGACACATGTCCATCCCAACTGCTCTGCCAGATAGAATCCGGCGGGGAAAGGGTATGGTCGAGGTCGTCCGCCACAAATGAATCGGGCAGGGTGAGCAGGGTACTATTCAAGTTATTCAGTAAATGCACGGCAATAAACTGCGCCACATCGGCGTAACGCCCGGCGTCCGCCTCTGTATCCGGCAAGGTCTGCCAGGTGTGCCCCAGCAAGAAACTGCCGGCGGCTGCCGGACCAGCAGCGGTAAAGCTGCCATCTCCGGCAGCAGGGACAAGGCTGGTGTTGTCCAGCTCCGGCAGGTAGCGGTTCTTCCACACCACACCCTTGAGCGGGATCATGAAATACCAGGGGGTGCCGACCATCTGCTGGGAGTAGACCATCCAGGGGGCGATGACCGCCACAAGGGCCAACCCAAAAAGAGCAGCCTGTGCTAACCAGCGTCTCCTGTGTCGCCAATGTACTACCAGGCTGGCAGCGAGGATCACCGGCACCAACAGCCAGGGATTATGACGCACGAGGGTGGATAACCCCAAAGTTCCGCCTGCCAGTACAGGGTAAAGCAAATCGCGCGGCTTCTGAAACCAACTCACCATCCAGTATGTCAGGAGTGCCATTGCCAATGCAGTGGGCATCTCACTCAAAAACAGGCGGGAATGTGCAGTCTGGATCAAATGCCCGCCAGCGATAGCATTCACGCCGCGAAAAATAAACAACAGCGCGGCGGTAACGCCCACCGCCCGGCTGTGCAGCCGCCTGCCAATCAAATAGGCCAAAGCGGGGAGCAAGGCGAAAACTGCGGTTTGCAATGCGGTAATAAGCGGATAATCCTGTCCGCCAATCAGGTGCAGCACGGTCAGGAAACTGGAATAGAGGGGTTTATCGACATAATAACCGTTATTCAAGCCCAGCCCCAGTAAAGCGAACTGCGCCGTGCGATCATAAGCGCCAGCATCAGAATAGGGATAGAGCGCCCAATCCGGCGGGTAAGGCCCGGGAGCAAAGAAAGTCTCACGCATGGGGGTCTGAATCCATACAAAAGCCGCCGCAGCCCAGATCAAGAGTACCAGACCCCAATCCAGCCTGCACCAAAAGCGGCTGTCATCCAACTGACTCTTGCAGCGCTGCAAGGAGCCGAAAAGGACCAAAGCAAGTACACCGATCAGCCACCCTGACTGGGCCTGCAAGGGAAGCAAAGGTACGCCAGGTGAATTGAACTGGTAGGTATCCCGGGCGGCCAAAACGCCTAACGGGAAAGCGGCAACCCAGACCAATACAGCGAGGCTGATCCCGCCCAACACCAGCCACCAGAGACGCCCCTGATCCTGCACGGCCAGCCAGAA
>JAIOTF010000265.1 GCA_021107195.1 Anaerolineaceae bacterium
CCCACAAAGTAGCAAGCGGCAATGATAAGGACCGGAGTTACCTTGCCTCTCATTTTGTTCCTGGTCGCAGGCTCGCTGTCTGTAGCTGTATAGATTCCAAGTAGCAGCGACATCAGGATAATGGGAACACCATCTGGCAGCCAGTTTAATACTTCGGTCATAAAAGGCGTACCCCACGCAGCGCACATTTCGATGAAGCCAATGAGCCACAAGCCGGCAAAGGAAATCCCATACCATAAACCTTTTGATAGTTTTTTTCCAGGCAGGTTTTCCTGTATTAGAACAAAAACCGCCGCCATCGCCCCAAAAGTTATGAGGAGAGCGAGACTGACCGCTTATGGGAACCAGCGGCGTTCGACGAAAATGCTGGGAGAAAAAGCGCCGGTCATGGTTATTGGCATGATCTGGTGCAGCAATATATCCATGATCACTGATACAAGGACAATAACCGTGATCTTCTTCCAATTCTCTTTCAAGATCTTCATTGTTATAACTCCTTTCGCAAACGTCAATTCAAACTTATGCCCACCGAACTTCCCCCAACTCCCGTCGGATACTCCATAAGCTCTTTCAATCCATATTCACCTTGGCGCTAGCTGCCAAACCAAAAGACAAATAACGCCGGGTGGCCGAAGCAATCCATTGTTGATGTAACACCAGGTGGGCGGTCATAAAAACCAACCAAGTAATACCGGCGACCACGTGGAAGCGGGCGAATATTTTTACTGACTCTGCGGGCAACATGGCTGAAAGTAGCCACGCCAGCAAGCCGAATACATTGGTGGTGATATAGGAAATCCAGGTCAATCGGTCTACCACACGATTAGCCCGCACTGATCTTTTCAGAGTTCTAAGTGACCGTCCACGCAAGGCTTTGAGCCAATGCCAATGCCAAACGATGTGGACAACCACCCCCAATAGTCCCCAGAAACCAGACCCCATGTGAAACGCCAACCACACAGCCCGGGCAACCCCAGCGAAGGCCGAATCGTCGCCATGGGGAATGACCAGCCACAGGAGGAATCCGCTAGCAACCGTTATCGAAAAAACGATAAACATCATCCAATCAAGCCAGAAATTGCGTTCGGTTTTGCTCACTATTTATTCTCCTGCATTGTAGCGGTTTTGCTTCCCAATGCGCTTCCAGTTTCCGATCAACATTCCCAAACCATAGATGCCCATCAATAGCATTATGCTATCTTCATATACTCCAAATTGTGGTATTTGAATCATGATTGGAAAAGGGATAGCCCATAGCGACAGTAATCCCAGCGTGATGAGATACAGCCATCGATTCCTGGACGGAAACGTGGTTGCCATAAAGACCAGCGCCAGCGCGACGGTGGGACAGGGATAGGTGCCGGGGACGATCCAGTGGGATGCTGGACGTCCCCGGGAAATTGCGACCAATGGATACGCCATCACCAATCCGAAGCCAGCAAGCGTTAGGGTTTTTCGCCAGCTCGCTCGCGGCATACTGAACTGACAGGTATTGAGGAAGAAATCTACGGCAAACAACACCGACAGTGACAAGAACAGGAAAGCCTGTGCATTGTGCGCTGGCAATTCCTGTCCAAACAGCAGAAAGAAAACGATGCCTATCCAACCAAAGGCAAGTGCAAAACCACCTTTGACCACACGGTTTGCGATCGTTTCATGTTGTGTGAAAAACACCACCAACATGGCAACAGCCAGTAGGTAGAATACAATTTGTGTGGGGAATATGCCCAGGCTATAGTTCTGGAGAACCGCCCACCATTCATTCGTTGGTATCATGTCAAACTCCTATGATTATTTGCCAGCAGTTGTGGCAAGTGATTGATTTACGACTTGTGAAACACTCTGGATCAACTGGATGGCATAGGGGATAAAACCAATTGCCAAAACAATCGTAGCTACCAGGCCAATCAAGTCGATATCCGGGTTGGCCATCAGGACTGAGCCGATCAACATCGGAACGCTTTGCTTGCGCGAGATTTCCTTTGAAATCACCAGCCCCGTGGATTGGAGAATAAATCCGAGCGGTAGCAGCGGCAGCAGCTGCAAAATCCATAACCAGCCTTTGTACTGGAACATCGCCTCGATACCGGGAACCAAGGCGCGGAACTGGGTTTCCGGCAATGTGTCGAACGCGCTGGGTACCAGGCACAAAGCGCCTTTATCCACCGCCAGGATCACTGCACCAGTCACTGCCAAGATGCCGCCGACAAAACCCCACCAGGCGCCTCGCCGTTGAAGAAGGTTCACAAAATGTATAGCGATGACGATGAGCAGTGGAACCGCAACCACCATTAACATGTGTCCGAAATGCAAGATTTGGTTCCCGTGGAACTCGTTAATCCTTTCCTGAATATCATGACTGATATCCAGACTCAACAAGTTCGGATGCACAGCAAAAGCAATGCCAGCCAAGATTGGGTAAAATATGAAGGCTAGTGCCGTGCCAATGCGTTTGGTTTGATACAGTAATTTATATTCGTTCATTTAATTCACTCCTCGAAAAAAGATTCCTACCCAGGGGTAATATAATTTGGGTCTTTGAGATCTTGCGTGGAAAGGCCATATATGGGGGTGTTTAACTTTGGACGGTAAGCAAGTAGACCTCATATATAGGGGTGACCACGCGAAATCCCAGAGATCCCCAATTCTCTTTCAAACTCTTCATTGTCATAGCTCCTTTGCCATTAACGTTTTAGATACCGTACCGCTTGGTGTTCTCTGGGTATTTTCCGCTTGAACTTCACGGTCGGATACCCCAGCATCAAACAACTGTGGACCTCATTTTCGTCAGGGATGCCTAATTTGCGCTTTACGTCCGCATTCATATTTACGATGGGTGGGATCATGCCACTGAATATCGAACCCAGGCCCAGGGAATGAGCAGCTATGGTAGCATACGAGGCGGCCAGCCAACAATTCTCCACGATACAGACGCCCAGTTTATAACCGTGAAAGAAAATGATGGCCGGCGCATCAAATGTAAAGCCATTCTTCCCGTTATCGGCGTTTTCGCAGCAAATCCTTGCCGAGGGCAAGGCGTGATGTGTCAATGCGTGATACTGTCTGGCTCCGGCGACTCTTTTCGAGACAATCCGATATATCGGGTTTTTCATTGACTGCATCAACTTTTTCCAACACCTGACGGTATCCTGGTATAACTCATCGAGGTGCTCCCTCTTATCCAGAACCAGGACTTGGACATTGGTGGGCGGCGAGCCTATGGGGGGCATGGCTGACGCTCGAATCACCTTATCCAAAACCGCGCGCTCGACGCTCCGGTCCTTGAAACTCCTGATGGACCTTCTGGAAGACAACATGGCTTCCAAAGTTGCAAAATCAACCTTGTTTTCAGGTAGGGCGACAAACTCGTCATAGCTCAATCCCGCGACCTGAATTGCTTGAGTCGGGCACACTGACATGCAAAGCCCGCATTGGCAACATCCCCAATCGGGATAGTCCACCACCTCCATTTGCCCGTGGTTCATTTTGAGTATCTTTTTGCTGCATACTTGGGAGCAAAGACCGCATCCGATACACGTTTCTTTGTTGACAGTAACCCTATTTTTCATTTTTAGCCTCCTGGTGTTTGTAGAGCGATTTGGTAAATCGCCCTGTTTTCTCAGCCGGTCAGGGCCTCGATCTTGGCAATCGTCTCCTGACACCACTCGACCCACCCTTGCTCATACTTTATGCCTCTATCCAGGGTCAGTTCCCAGAAAAAGGCTTCCCGCTCCATCCCCGTTCCTTCTATGTCGTGCTGTATCCTGCCCATCACCGTCTCCTGATAGTCTGCCAGTTGCTCCTGATGCAGCGCCAGGTGATGGCGCAACTGGGAAAGCGATTCCTCTTTATCGAGTTGTCCGCCAAAAAAGATTTTGATCAGAAAGGCGTCTCGGACCGGCACTACGTCCGCCGGTGCCTGCAGCCAGCGCTGCAGTTCCTCGCGCCCGGACGTGGTGATGTGGTAAACTTTGCGGTTCGGCCGGTCATCCTGGAGTTCTACCTCCATCGTCAACCAGCCCTCACCCTTCATCTTGGACAATGTGGGGTAAATCTGGCTAAGGTTGGCGTTCCAAAAGTAATAAATGGAGCGATCAAAGTGTTGCTTTAGATCATAACCGGTCATGGGCTGGTAGGTTAAGAAACCCAACAAGGCGTGTTTCAATGACATGCTGGCATCCTTTATTTTATATAATCAGTATATTATATCAGACTATGCCTATATAAGTTGTGATATAGTATACACGCTTTGTTTGCTGTTGTCAAGGGGTGTGGAGAGGGAAATTCCAAATTGGCCCTTGACACGGCTTAAAGACAAAGTATAATCATAAGTAGTTGCTTATACACTTAAGGAGATGTGATGATAGATCAAGTCAGAAAGATGGCCGATGTCTTCAAATCTCTCGGCGATCCCACCAGGCTCATGATCATACGGATGCTGGCCTCCAATCCAGAGGACACACTCTGCGTGGCTGATTTGGCCGCCAGACTGGGCAGCACCCAACCGGCCGCCTCCCAACACATCAAGGTACTTAAGAATGTCGGCATCCTGGAAGCAAACAAAGTGGGGTTCCGAGTCTATTACCGCATCAACACGAACGTCATGCTGGCCTACAAAACCGATCTGGACGAACTGTTCGAAATGGCGTTTACGCGTTGTCCTCGGATAAGCACGTGCGAGGAAGATAAAGATTAGTTTTTGATAGACCTCCGAGGTCTTTGTACAGGTTTTGTCTGTCGAAATACTTACCAAGACCGGAATTTCGCCACCGCAAGACGGCTTTGTAGACCTCGGAGGTCTGAAATGGGCCAACCTGAGTAGCAACTAGTTTTTTTTGTCAATGTTAATAAGTTACTGCTTATAGACTTATCCAAAAGGAGAAATAAAATGAACGTAACGAATAAAAACCTGTTGTTAGTTTCGACGGCGGCGCTGCTGATTGTGACGCCGGCGCTGTTCTTGCTGGGCTTTCTGCGCGCAGGATTACCAGCTGCAATGGCTTGTTATGGCCTCACCCTTGCCAGCCTCGCGGTTGTATTACGCACAGACAATACCAGGTCAAGAAAACTCGGCCTGGAGGCGCTGATATATCTCCCCGTTATCCACCTGCGTGTGACACCCAATGTAGTGCTGGCGGAGGCAATCGCCGCCGGTGGATATGAGTATTTCTTGAATGAAATGCTCTACACTTTTATTTATCTGATAGCCGCTGCTTTGCTCATCTTGATTTTTTCATCCGCGGTCTATGCCAAAGAGAAGGGACTGGATACAGGCAAATTGAAATCCAATCTCTTTTCCATTCTCTCAATCGCCCTTTACGTCAGGCTCTATTGGTTAATAATGATCGAACCCGCGCATCTACCAGAGTTCTCAGCGCGCTTGCCACACCTCAAAGTAGAATACGTTGTACTGGGTGGAATTCCACTCTTTGCGGCTATTTTGATCCTTACACTGCGCAAGAATCTCTTGGGGTACATACTTGGAGCCGTCGCTGGCTTCCCCCACATGGTGCTC
>JAIOTF010000233.1 GCA_021107195.1 Anaerolineaceae bacterium
CCTCGACCCCCTGCGGACGGTGCAGGGTGCCGCCATTGCCCAATGCTGCGATGAAATTAACCACTTGCAGCGGCGTGACCAGCATCGTACCCTGGCCGATTGCCAATTGCACCGCTTCTCCCTCGTTGGCCGGGTCATTAATGCTGCCCGTGTCCTCCGCCACTGCATTGATCCCCGTAGCAGAGTCTAAACCAAATTCACGCGCCATGTCAGAAACCGCCGTCGGTAGATTCTGCCGGTACAGGTCCAAACCAATATGCCAAAAATACGGATTACAGGAACGCATCAAGCCTTCCGGTAAGGTCAAAGTGCCGCTGGGAGCCACTTCCTTTTCATACGTCCAGTCGTACAGGGTGAAACCGGGCAGTTCAGTGAATTCATACCCGCATTCATATACGCTTTCTGGCGTATACAATCCGCTCTCCAGTGCCGCAGACAAGGTAATAACCTTGAACACAGACCCTAGCGGATAACCGGTTTGCGCAGCCCGGTTGAGCAGTGGCTGATCCGTAGAGAGGAAAATATCATTCAACAACCAGTTGCTGTTTTCATTGGATGGTTCAAAAAGATTAGGGTCAAAGGCCGGTGAAGAAGCCATCGCCAGCACCCGTCCGGTGTCGCGTTCCATCACAACGATCGCTCCCCGAAAGCCTTCGATTGCTTTTTGGGTTTCGAGCTGAAGATCGGTCTCTAACGTAGTATAGATGGTATTCGCCGGGCGCGCCGCCACCTGAGAAATACGGGTTACGATCTGCCCCTGCGGGTCAACCACATACAGGGATGCGCCCCTGCCGCCGGCCAGTTCGTCCTCGCCCCACTTCTCAAGTCCAGCAGCACCGACTTTTTCATCCCCCAAATAGCCGCGCCGCTTATAATCCTCCAGATCATCCGGCGAGATCGAAAGCACATACCCAATCACATGCGGCGCAACGCCGCCATTGAAATAATAACGGGCGGTGTAATCTGTCATCACCAGGCCGCTCAAACCCGAAAGAATATTGTAGCGTTCCTCCACCTGCTGGGCAGAAGCTTCGCCAACCGCCACATACCAATCCGCCCCGGAGTCCTGATACATCTCAGCGATGGAGTCAGTCGTCTTGCCGGTCAGGCGCGACAATTCAACCAATAGTTTTCCTTCCTGTCCATCCTGGATCTGCCCGGGCCAAATGCCCAATGCCACCGCGTCCGTTTGTGCTACCATCACATTGCCATCACGGTCGTAAATGTTGCCGCGAGTGGGTACTTTCACATCGAGTGCCAAAGTGTTCCCTCCGCTCAGTTCAGGCAGGATCAAGGCATCTTCCCACAACACGCCCCAGCGGCCGTCCTCCAGCGCAAGATTCATCAAAATATCGCGTTGAATATCATCCAACAAATTGGTATGGTAAGTTACATTGTAGGACACCTGTGCAATGCGGGGATTGGTCAAAGCAGAATGGATCTCATAATCCAGCGAATTAAGAGTCATCGCCACGGCAGCATCCTGATTACGTATGGTGAATTTCTCCTGCGAGATCGCATCCCGGCTGGCTGGTGCCAGCAGTTGATACATCACTGCGTAATCTTCCAGCTTCCAGCTTTCCAAAAAAGCCTTTGCCGTTGATACCGGATCCGGAGCACGCGTGACAGAAACCTGCGGTGCAGGCAGTTCCCCGCTGGGCGGGGTTTCCGTCGGGATCACTGTCGGTTGTGCGGGACGGCAAGCAGCCAACAAAAAAACCAGCAATAGAAACCCGTAGCGTAATTTCATCCTTAAGTACCTCCGGTCAGCAGCCATTGTTAACCAAACGCCTGACCTTCTAAAATTGCATAAGAAACAGGGCAATCATAATCCAGATTTACCCGGCAGGCCGCAGTGATATCCACACCAGTATCTAATCCAAATTGGCGCAAGCTGCGTGCCAGATGACAAAGCGGCAGCCCCATCACGTTCGCAAAACAACCACTAAAACCCTCTACCGGGTGAAAATCTGTATTCTGAATACCGTACGCCCCGGCTTTATCCAGCGGATCACCGCTTTCCACATACGCTTCGATCTCGTCGTCTGAATAGTTCCGCATCGGAACCTGAGAAACGCACAGATCGGCCTGTTTTTCATTCTCTGCTGGTGAAACCAGCGCAAAAGCCGAGCAAACCTGATGCGGCTGATTGCGCAAGCGGCGCAGCATGGCAGTCGCCTGGGCTGCATCAACCGGTTTCCCCAATATCTCATTCCGGTGAACCACCGTTGTGTCGGCAGCCAGAACAATGGTGCCATTGCCAGCATGTGATGCCGCGGCTTCAGCCTTGCTGGCTGCCAGACGACAGACATACGCCTGCGGGTCTTCCCCAGCCATCGGTGTTTCGTCAATATCCACCGCACACACAGCGAAATCCCAGCCCAGCCAGGCTAGCAATTCCCGGCGGCGCGGCGATCCAGAAGCCAGTAAAATCGTCGGCTGTTTCATGGCAAAGATTCTAACACATCCTCACCTGTACGCCGTAAATAGTAAGACTATCTTAAAATTATGAGGTGCGTTTGAATAATGCATGTCTGTATATAGCAGAAATTCTCAATTCAGGTTCGTCGTAATGATTCTAATCGTTAGATTTTGACATATAACGACTGAGGTCGTTATTGCAACAGGTTTATTTCAGCATATTGGTGACCGTCATGGTGAGTAACGAAGAGGAACTTTAGGTTATAAACAATATATGACAAAAATCACACCCTTAACCACCCATTCGGGGTTAGAATTGTCTGAACAACATCTTTTCTCAGGAGCTAACCTATGCAGGCATTGAAAGACCGTATTTTAAGTGAAGGAAAAAACCTCGGTAACAACATCCTCAAAGTCGACGGATTCATCAATCACCAGGTCGACCCGGCCCTGATGGACGCCTGCGGGCAGACCTTTGCCCGCCTGTTCGCCGACACCAAACCCGACCGCATTCTGACCGCCGAAATTTCGGGCATCGCCCCGGCTATTATGACCGCCAAATACATGCAGTTACCCGTGGTCTACGCCCGCAAAACCAAACCCGTAACGATGACTGCCGATGTCTACCTGACCACTGCCCCCTCACACACCAAAGCCCATCAGGTGGAACTGATCGTCTCACCGGAATACCTGCGTCGCGGCGAACGCATTCTCATCATTGATGACTTCCTCGCCTCTGGCGCCACCATCCAGGGATTGGTGCGCCTGACCCACGCCGCTGGTGCGGAACTGGTCGGCATCGGCACCTTGATTGAGAAACCCGGCGAAGGCGGACGTGAAGCGCTGGCTCACCTCAATATTCCAATCCATTCTCTGGCCGCAGTGGAACTGACCGACGACGGCCGCATCCTCTTTGTGGACTGAACCAGCATGAACCACGCAACTCTTGCCATTCTCGACTTCGGCTCACAGTACACGCAGCTCATCGCCCGCCGTGTACGGGAACTGCAAATCTACTGTGAGATCTTCCCTTGGGACGCTGCGCCGCAGGCCATTCAGCCGAAAGGCTACATCCTCTCCGGCGGGCCGACTTCGGTCTATGACCAGGACGCCCCCACCATTCCTGGCTTTGTATTGGACTCTGGCCTGCCTGTTCTGGGGATCTGCTACGGGATGCAAGCCCTCACCCAGGCGCTGGGCGGGAAAGTGGCTTCTTCCCGTGCCCGCGAATACGGCCTGGCACAGATTAACGTGATCGCAGATAACCCCCTGCTGGGCAGCCAATCCCAGCCGGTGTGGATGTCGCACGGCGACCGTATCGAAACCCCGCCGCCCGGCTTTATCATCCTCGCCAGCAGCAGCAACAGTCCTATCGCCGCCATGGGCGACCTCCAGCAGCAGCGCTATGGCGTGCAATTTCATCCCGAAGTCCATCACACCCCCGGCGGCAAAGATATCCTGCGCCGCTTTGCGGTGGACATCTGCGGTACTTCGCCCGACTGGACGCCTGAATCGATCATCCAGGAATCGGTGGCCTCCATCCGCAGTCAGGTGCAGGGCGCCCGCGTGCTAACCGCAGTCAGCGGCGGGGTTGACTCAAGCGTGGCCACGGCCCTTGCCCATCGCGCCATTGGCAAACAGTTGACCGCTGTCTTCGTTGACAACGGCCTGTTGCGCAAAGGCGAACGCCAGCAGGTGAAAAAAGCCTTTCGCGGCAGTCTGGGCAGCAACCTGATCGTGGTTGATGCCGTGGATACCTTCCTTGGCAACCTGCGCGGCGTCACTGACCCAGAGCAAAAGCGCAGAATCATCGGCGAGACCTTCATCCGCGTCTTTGAAGCCGAAGCCAACCGTCTGGGCGAAATCCCTTTCCTCATGCAGGGTACCATCTACCCGGATGTGGTCGAATCTGCATCCAGCGGCAAAGCACACACGATCAAATCCCACCACAACGTGGGCGGTCTGCCGGAAGACATCCAGTTCAGTCTGGTAGAACCCCTGCGCTACCTCTTTAAAGATGAAGTGCGCGCCGTAGGCGAAACACTGGGCCTGCCGGAATCCCTGGTCTGGCGGCAGCCTTTCCCCGGCCCCGGTCTGGCCGTGCGCTGCCTGGGAGAGATCACTCCCGAGCGTCTGAGCTGGCTGCGTACCGCTGACCATATCTTCACCAGCGAATTAGTTACCGCCGGTTACCTACATAACCGTCAGCCCAATGCCCCAATACAGGTAGCGCAGGCTTTTGCTGCGCTGCTGAATGTGCGTTCGGTGGGCGTGATGGGCGACCAGCGCACCTACCAGCAAACCATCGTCCTGCGCGCCGTGACCAGCGAAGACTTCATGACAGCCGACTGGGCGCGTCTGCCGGATGACCTCCTCGGGCGAGCGGCCAACCGCATCGTCAACGAGGTCGAAGGCGTCAATCGCGTCGTCTACGACATCACCAGCAAACCACCCGCCACCATTGAATGGGAGTAGATCATCTCATCATACTTCCCGGCAAGACAAGCGACTTCAATCACTGACAATTGAAGTCGTCACTACATGCCATCCGCAATTCAGGTTACTTAACAAAAAGACGCGCTGTTTTTCGCAACTTTCAATACTATTTTCCGTATACTTAAATAGTAGACCTGTTTGACAAATTGAAAGGAAACTATCATGGATTTTGGTGAAATTCTTGGAAAAGCCTGGAAGATCATCTGGAAGAACAAAGTATTGTGGATCTTCGGCATTCTAGCAGGCTGCGGCGCAAACGGCGGCAGCAGCGGTGGCGGTGGAAACAGCAGCATCAATCAAAGCAACTCCTCCTGGGGAGGGGATTCCTTTGGCGGCATGTTCCCACAGGCAGAGCAATTCTTTAGGCGAGTCGAGTCATTTTTTGAAAACATCCAGGAAGGTACGATCATCCTGGTCATCATTGGTCTGGTAGTGCTGGCATTACTGGTCTCCGCCATTGTGCTGTTCCTGTCTTCCATTGGAAAAGCCGGCCTGATCTACGGCGCTTCGCAAGCTGATGAGACCGACGAGACTGCCGAAAAATTGACCTTTAAGCAGGTCTGGAACGGCGGCAAACCCTTCTTCTGGCGGATTGTGCTCTTGAATCTGCTGGTTGGTGCTGCATCCATTATTTTGGTTTTGCTGCTCGTGCTCCCTGCTATCCTCCTGAGCATTCTCACTCTGGGGGTTGGCCTGTTCTGCATCCTGCCCCTGCTGTGCATCATGGTTCCTGCCTTCTGGCTGGTAGATGTGTTCATCGAGCAAGCCATGGTAGCAATCGTGGTCGAAGACCTGGGTATCTTCGACAGCATCAAACGCTCCTGGCAAGTCGTTATCCAGGAAAACCTGGGCAGTTATATTGTCCTCGGCTTGATCCTGGGAATCGGTGGAGCAATTGTTGGTTTCGTGATCGCGCTGCCAATGCTCTTGATGGTTATCCCGATCGTGATCGCGCTTATTGCTGAAAGCAGAGCAGTTCTGGGCGGTGGATTGATCACGGCACTGGTCCTGTTCATTCTCTACCTGCCTGTCCTCCTCGTGCTCAGCGGTATCCTGCAAGCCTATGTGGGCAGTGCCTGGACACTGGCCTTCCGCCAGTCGGCCAGCGCCAGTCTGGAAGAACCAGTTGACTTCGACGGCGACCTGGAATTGCTCAGCAACGAAACACCGGATTCGGCGGGATAATCCCAGTCGCATCGGAATAAAATCAACCTCCCGCAGACAAAATACTGCGGGAGGATTTGTTTAACACCCTTTTCAAGGGTGTTGTCAATTTCAACCTTACCCTGCGGATACAATGTGAAAAGGGTCGATGCTTAACGATGGATTACTCCCCAACAACAGCAATAACGAATACAGGATTTTTCGCACAAAACTAAGGGGAAATGTGTCTATAAGCAAAAGCAATTTTTCGTATTAGCAGTTTTTCATTAATAGACACATTTTTGTACTATCTTTTAGGGATGA
>JAIOTF010000119.1 GCA_021107195.1 Anaerolineaceae bacterium
CGAAATGTGATAGGCGGTCAAATTACCGGGATCATCGTCGGATCTTTATGTGCTCTGATTCCGCACCAGCAAGTATTGCAGTCTGTCGCTGTATACTCACTTTCTGTGGGGCTCTCCATGTTTATTATGGTCGTTATGGATACGGAACATCCGCCTGCGTCAGGTACTGCCCTGGGGATTGCGATGAACGGGTTTTCGCTGGACGTTACAGTAACCATGATTGTAAGCGTCGTAATATTATCAGTAATTCATCATTATTTTAAGCGGTATTTAAGAGATTTGGTATAGCTTTGAGTCGTGAAAAGTCGGAGACGGCGAACCAACGTTTGCAGCGCAACTTTATGTTCCGCGCCGCGTGAATTGCTAACTCTCCAAGCGCCTGACACCCCCGTTAGGCGATAGTAAACAAGGAGATAACATAAGATGAATACACAAAGGCTGCGTACATTGAGTCGCATCTTGCTAATGCTGCTGGCGACTGTACACATCGTCACCTGGTACGTTCTGGGTGTCCACGCTGTGGGCAGCATCGGGATTGAGGCACTCTTTTCCGGTCTCGCGCGCGGGGTGCTCAATGCCGGGTTCATCTTTTGGATGCTGGTGTTCGTCTCGGCGCTGCTCCTGGGGCGAGCCTTCTGTGGTTGGTTCTGCTGGTTCGGCGGCTATCAGGAGCTGGTCGCCTGGGGAATCGGCAAGTTCCAGATCAAGATTCCGCGTCGGGTGCTGCTGTACCTGGGAGTGATCCCCTTCGTTGCTCTGGCGCTCAAAGTCTACGGCGCTCTGCTATCGAACTGGCTCGTTCGCGGTTTCCCGGACGCTTTTATATTCCGGCTGGCTGATATGGAACCCTGGGGCGGCCAGCAGACCGGCATCTCCATCCTGATAACGCTGGTGCTGTATGGCCCAGTGCTCATCTATATCTTTGGCCGGCGGGCCTGGTGCCGCTATCTGTGCCCTATCGGCGCACTGCTCAAGGTTTTCAGCAGCGTGAGTCTGGGCAAAGTGCGCTTGGTGAACGATGAATGTATCGCTTGCGGCAAGTGCGACCGCAGTTGTGATATGCAGGTAGACGTGATGGGCGAACTCGAGGCCCACGGCGAGGTACGCAGCCTGAATTGCATCCGTTGCTTCAAGTGTATTGATGTGTGTCCCCAAGGGGCAATAGCCTTTAGCTTGAATCGCAGAGAAGCATCGCTGTCGGCCGATGCAGCAGCCAGGGCCAGGCAGTCTTCCCTCAAGCGAAGGAAGATTTCCGCATTTGACGTAATCATCGTCATATTATGGATCTGCATATCGGTGACATTCAGCCTCGCCGGCATGAGCCGGGGTGCCCCGCAGGAGTTAAAGGCGCTCATGACGCCGGGACTGTTGGTGGTGATCTACGGTCTCGTGTGGGCAGTACAAAGAGTTTGGGAGATGAGGAAGCAGAAAATTCACTGACGTTGTCTGATATGCCATGGGCAGGATGAGACGCTGCCCACCAACGAGTTGTCACTGTGGTCTTGTGACGGCAGTTGCCGCCTGACCCCGGCTTGTAACCAACTTGGCTGATCGGCGCGCTTTTCGAGTTTCTCACCTGCATTCCGGTTTGCTCTGTTACGAGGGTGCTCGCGCCGCAGTCTGTCCCCGAACCCGGCCCCTAGCCGCCCGCGCCTGCGGCTGGAAAGGGTGATTTGAACTGATTTTCATTTTTTCCTGTAGTTCGGTGGAGAGTTCTTGCTCTTCTCCCCCGGAGTCTCGGAGGTAGGCAGCGTAATAGGTATTGGTTGTCATTCTTTAATTGCACAGGAATTCAAGAATTGTGAAGCATATTTTCCAATCAACTCTGGGGAAATATGCTGTTAAGGATATAAAGCTTCCTGTTTCAAAATTTGATGATAAATTTTTCCAGGTGTTTAATAAAACCTGGGTCATAATTATCTGTGACGTGTTTAACATTCCACAGACCAGATTTCCGAACCGATTCGCGGTCAGCCCAATTCCCCAGCCATGTATTACTGGGCGGATCAATAGAATTATCCAGGCGGTTGGAATTGCTAAGCAGAGCAATTGTATTGCGTTCAATATACCCCCGCATACTTTCTGGGCCAGGAATATCATTCACATCTAACCACAAAAAGGGCATGCTGCGAATGTGCCGGCTAACACCTTTTTCAAGAGCATATTCTTTTTCACGCATCTCTTTTTTTGCAGAATTTCCTATTCCCCATGTTCTCGTTCCAGCGTCTTCCAATTGATCTCGCTTTATTAATGCAGTTCCGACATGCAGTCGAAACACTGATCCACGGTGATTGCCTCCACCTGGATGAGCCCCACCAAAACTCCCTTGGTGCGAGTGTAGCCGTTTCCAGATGGTGGATTGACTGTTCCTCTTTAATGCATGAGTGCCTATTCGGACAACCCGCAATCCAGTGCCGGATGTAGAACGTATTTCTCCTGATTCAAAGAAGAAATACACTCCACGTTTTGGCCAGAGCATTCTGCCGTCGGCGGTATCCAATGTGCGGGTGCCGCCTATTTGTTTTTCCAATTGATCCATCAATTGATAGAAATTCTTGATTTCCTGGAGAGTATTTTCGTATTGCATATTATTTTGATTCCTCTAATTGCTGAGTCAACCACATCATCTGTTCTCCCTGGCGAAGCCCCTCCATTGGAATTTCAAATGTAAAGCCCAGTTCTTTCAGGGGTTGTGTGAGATATTTTCTGTAATCATTTCCAGCTAATATGATGAGATGATCTCCAGGATTTGTGAAATTTTGAATTTGTTGCAGCACATGATAGGACCAGGCTAGCTTCTCAGCCTTTCTCATTGTTTTCAGTGTGAGGTTGTATTCTTCAATTACTTCAGTGGGATCCAATACATAGTATTTCGCAGAAAGGATATACCACCCATCAGCGAAACTCTTTGCGTAAGCTGATGCTTTTTTGAACCAGGTTGAGCAATAGATTTCTCCGGCGGGCATCGGGCCAGGGAGCTTTGATTTAACACAGGATACCAGCGCGATTGTTTTTGACATGTTACCCTCTTTTGTTGTCTTTTCTTCATTTCGCAAGAAACAGAGATTAGTGAAGGATATTGTTTATTAATTCAACTTCATTACAATCAAATCTCCCTCGATTTTAAACCCATGCTTACTGTATCATTTTGCAAGATTAGGGCTGTTATCTAATTGTTGCATTTTCCCATAAATTCTGTCAACTTTTAGTTGTTTGGCAATTTCAATTGCCAAGTGCAATAAATGATTTCCCAATCCTCTTCTTCTAAAATTTCCTGTCCTGGATTTGCCGATAATCCTGAATAGTATCCGGAGTAGGAAGTTTTTGGGTATCAATAGGGCATTATCAAAAACAATGATGTCATCCAAATAGAGATCATTGCCATTTTTAATCCAGATTTTTAGATTTGCGATTCCAGGTCCTCGTTTGTATATACACGTTGGAGGAAGTAGAACCCACAAATCAATGTTCGTTTCGCCATAATACATATCAATGGAATATTGATTTCCGAGGTTGTCTGTGATTGTTGAGGGTAAGGTTTTGACGATTTCTTCGATGCTTTTCATCTCATAGGTTCTCAAGCATTTGATCAATATTGTCAAACCAGTATCTTCGGTAGCCTTCAGCCAGGTATTGACTGTCGGCAGTGAAGAGAAAGACGTGTACGCGAACATTGAGATTCTGATAATGGAAAACTTTTGGTTCGCCATTTTCCTCAAATAGGTTCCGGTAGCCATCTACTTTGTGTTCGTATTCTGTACGGCCTGTTCCTTTAGGATCCACAAATACGATGTGATAATCCTCTCCCTTTTTCAACCAGAAGATGAAGTCCGGATTGAAGTGTGAGATGCGGTTTTTGATAGGATTGTAATAAGGGATATTCACCCGGTCCTGTTGTTCATCGATGCGGCTAAAGAGCCACCAGTCAAATTCTTTGAATTTGTTGTTTTTTTGCTTTAAGTAGTCTTCTAATTGGTGCAGGAAACGCACTTCACTGGGCACATGGATGATGGAGCGGATAAAAGAAACTCTTTCGGTCTCTGTGAGCAATACCGGGATGTAATAATGCTTTTCTAACCGCCGGATCTTCAGGGTGGCACCATCGGCGTGAAAACTGTCGTGGTCGGGAATGTCCAGGATGGTTTGAGTATATTCATCAATGCTCATTTGCCGGGCTTCAAATTTGGCCTGGGCTTCTTTGATCATGGCGCCAGAATCCAACACCTTTTGTATGCGACGTTCCAGGTCACCCAGTTGCTCTAATGAAACCTTGATATGCTGGAAGTGGTTGATTTCGTCTTCCAGTTCCTTGAATTGGTCAAATTCTTTGCCGTGGATGGAGAAGAAGCCCAGCGCCTGGCGGGTGAGGACATCCAGGTTTTTGAAGGGCGGTCCATCTGTACGGAAGGTGCTTTGCGTGTCTTGCATGCTTTCGCGCAGTGCTTTCACCTGAGCTGGCTGGCAGTTGTCATGCAAAGCCAGGAAGACGCGGTCATCGTCGACATATTCCAGGTAGCGCTGCAAGAGTGCCAGGTTTTGTTCAGTTAGTGAAAACTTGGACAGGTTGCGCTTGCGGTAGAGGGGAACATCACTGGATTGATAAACAGGCACGAGTAGCAGTTTGCCATTGATGGCTTCCTCATTGAGGGCCAGACTGATCTCGTGAGTGGCAGTCTTTTTGCTTTCCTGGTCCAGTTCAGAAATAACCACTTCGAGGGCTTCTCGATTGGTGCCGAAGATGAAAACACTTTCCAGAGGCTGGATGGCATCCTTTATTGCATTGAAGAGGTCTGGATCCTGTAGCTCTCCACTGGTGTGGAGTTCTCGCAGGCGCTTTCGCTGGTTGCGAAGCGGTTCAATGCGTACCCCACGGCCCACGGATTGGAGAATAAATTTTCGGGCATCGGTACTGGTGCCGATATTGACGTACATGATGACATTGGGACGGTTAGAGTCCCAGCCTTCATAGAAGCTGCGTGAACCAAGAAGAATGTTGATGTCAGAATCTGGTTGATTGAGACGGGTGAAATAGCCTTCATCCGTGACTTGGCGGTTGATCTCGTATCCGGTCAATTCGTCTTTGAGCCAGTCGGAGATATCCCCAATGCGTACCAGTGCGAAAGGATCATCGCTGGTTTTGAGTTTGAAAGCCACTTCCTTGCGGTTGGAGGGGCGTACCAGGACTTCGATTTCGCCGGGGCCATTGGCATTGAATACAGCTTTCAGCAGGCTTGCTTGATCGATGCTGTAAAGAACATCCTGATGGATTTGTACGGGGGTACGGCTTTCAAATAGGTATTCAGGTTGATCGCGAAGTTCCTGCAGGAGTTCGTTTTTGGCTTGCTCCCAGATTTGCTGCTCAATTTCTCCCTTGCCAATTCTTACCAGCTCGCGGAAGAAAAGTTTGAGGTCGGCATCTTCGGTATTGACAGAGTTGACCAAGGCCATCAGCAGGGGGCGGTGGTAAAGATCGGGGCGCACCTGGCGGACGCGCTGCTCAAACTGGCGTGTGTAGGCCAGCATGATAAGACCTTTGAGGATGATCTTTTGCTTCTCATCGTCGCTGTAATCTTCGTTTCTTCTGAATGCACGCGCTTCTTGCTGCAGGATGGTGATGTGTTTCCCGTGTCCTTTGCGAATAAATTCGCTCAGGTTGTAATTAGATACCGTGCTGATGATGTCTCGGTCATCGGTAAAGGTGGCCGAGAAGTTGAACAGGAAGCCGTTGCGGGAGAGAATGGAATAGATGTGCTGGCGCTTGGAGTCTTCCCGGTCACCTTTGTGGGCTTCATCCAGAAGGATGTACCAGCCGCCATCATTGTCGTAGCTGCGGAAGTCGATGATCTTTTCTTTTTGCTCATCGCTGAGATTGTCTGAACGGTAATAGAAGACCGTCAGCTCCTGGCCGTCCAGCAGAGTGGGCTGCGCATGTTTGACTTCGGCATATTCGCGCAGCTCACGCAGGTGGATGTAGAAGCTGCCTTGGTTGTTGAAGTCATCGACATGTTTCTGCAGCTGGGTGAGGAGATCATCGCGGTGCGCAAGGACGAGAATATCATTTGCGGGGATTTCCCCGCGCTTAATCAATTCCTGCAAGAGTTCGATAAGTTTAACAATGACCAGGGTTTTGCCGGAGCCGGTTGCCATCCAGAAAGACATGCGGTTGATGAATTGCACATAGGGCAGGTTTTTGCCGGTTTCGTCAGTTTCGAAATAGTCTTCAAGCAGACTGGAGACCTGGCGCCTGGCACGGCTGGAACGATCCAGAGGAATGTCCAGATTTTGCTCCAGGCCGAAGTCAAGATACCACTGCAGGAAGGCTTCTTTTTGAGCAGCGGTATCTTCCAAGCCGGCATCAGAGCCGTGGTAATACTTCCACAAAGCCGCCAGGGCGTTGCTCAGGGCGGTTTGCTGGTAGGACCAGAGCTGCTTGCCGTTAGAAAAGGACGCCAGATCAAAGGTGGTCCAGTTGGCAGGCAGGCTCTCAGCGGCCAGGTTTTCAGTCAATTCTTCCAGGTAGATACGAGGCATAGGATTACCACCAGACCAGGGGTTTAATCGTCTGCCAGTCGGGATCTGTGAGGCTCATCGTCTCGCCATCTTCAAATTCAACTGTGTCAGGGGTGATGCGTTTGATCCATTTGCCGCACAGGTTGGAGAGGGTTTCGGCCAGATCAATGTTTTCATACAGACGGTCTGGGTAGAAATGAACCTGATCTTGTTGCAGATCGATTCCCACAGCATCCAGCATTTTGGTGTCGCGCATAAACACATATTGATGATAAGGATCATCATAGGGATTATTAAAGAGATCGGCGTCTTCATACTGTGCCCGGCTCAGCACATCTTCATACTGCTCTAGTTCGTAGTATTTCACAAAGTGACTGATACCGCCTTCATCTGGATCAAAGACAGGTTTGCCATCGCGCCATTTACTGCAGAGGGCGACCTTTTTAACACGAGGAAGAATCACTTCTTCGAAATGCTCCCCCATTTCGACCAGGATGTACTTGCGATGACCACCGTCGGCACGGTTTAGTTTCATCACGGCGTGAGCGGTGGTGCCTGATCCAGCAAAGAAATCAAGTACTATTGATTCATCATCATCATAAGTTATTGAATCAACAATATCCGCAACGGAATTTAAGGATTTAGGGTATGGAAAAGTGTTTACTTCACCAAATAAGTTGGTTAATAAAGTGGTTCCATGAGTACCTGCATTATATTTTGAATCAAACCAATTACTAGTTGCTTTGACTCTCTCTATTGAAACTAATTCGAATATTGCAGGCCCGTTTTTTCCTATTCGTCCTTTTAGAAGGTCGTTTTCAATGGCTTTAGCTCCAGAGGCATAAGATTTCCTCCAAACACGTTCTTGATTTTTACTGTCTATAGGATATACGCGGACAAAACCTTCATCGGTTGATTCTTTGGGATAATCATCTCCTTTAGGTGGATTTTCAATACCCTTGATAGCTCCGGTATCTGCATCTACTAATATTGCATAAAAACTATTTGGCCTTCCATATCGGAAATTGTTCCTCGCTGTTCCGGTTCTCATGAATGGTCTCTGATTAGATTTGTCTTTTTTGCGAGGGACTCGAACAAAATCTGTTGTCTTGGGGGTCACTAGAATTGCGTATTCATGAGTTCTTGAAAGATTTGCTTTCGGCGAACCTTGAGGGTGGTGATTTACAACAATAATATTTATATCTTGGTTAGGAAATTTTGCTTTAAGCAATTCAACAACATTTACCATTTCGAAGTCATCAACTGCAATAACTAATGCACTTTCACCTTTTAGTAAATAGGTCGACACAAAATCAATTCGGTTTTCAATTAATGTTATCCAAGAAGAACTTCTATAGTTATTTACATACAATATTTCAGAGCCATCAGCATTATATGGAGGATCAATATAGACTGTTTTCACTCTTCTTCGAAACTTGGGTAGCATTGTGTTCAACGATTGGTAGTTTTCACTACGCACCAACCAGCCATCAAGGGAAGCATCAAGATCTTCAAAACATGCCAAGATTTCCAACTCGATGTCAGGGAAGTGGCGGGTGTCGAGGGGCAAGTGTTGAAATTGGATGTTGGCTGGCGCGCCGGTGTGATCCTGATCAGTGACAAGGTCCACCTTGAATTCTTTTTCGATCATGCTCAGGGCTTGCCATTCTTCGAGTTGGGCGGCCATGCCGGGGTGGGCTCTAAGCTTTTCCCAGAGATCCGCGGCGGGCAGGATATGATCCAGAGTAATGATGTAATGGCTGTTGCGCACGAATTTGGGTTTGTTCCAGACTTTTACCAGTTCGTCTTCAAACTGGCTGATGAAGTCGATCACTTTGAAGGCAATCTCTTTGAGGGTCTGCAGCTGTGCCAGGCGTTCGGCTTCCCAGACATTCTTGCCGGCAAACAGGTATTGGTACATCCACAGTTCAAACTGCTCCTGCAGGAAGGCACGGGCGTTCTTGTTGATGAAGTAATCCACCTCACTTTGTTTTTCAAAGACGCGCATGGCCTGATTCAGGGTTTCATCATCCAGCTCATGACCGGCGCGGCGCGTTGACCGCAGAATGTCATCTACCTTGGTTACGCGGCCGCGTTCCGAGTAAGCAACATCAAAGACCAGGGTGCCATCCTGAGCAGCTTCGCGGAAATCAAAGATGACTTTGCGTTTCTCGTTAGCTTTCTTCAATTTCATTTTGCTGGCATCAAAAAAGAACTTGACGTCATTAACTTCAATTTTGAGACTGTTGAATATGCGGTCGGTTTTGACATAGTACAGCATGTGAGTTTTCCAGAAGAGGACAGCAATAACGAATACAGGATTTTTCGCACAAAACTAAGGGGAAATGTGTCTATAAGCAAAAGCAATTTTTCGTATTAGCAGTTTTTCATTAATAGACACATTTTTGTACTATCTTTTAGGGATGA
>JAIOTF010000392.1 GCA_021107195.1 Anaerolineaceae bacterium
ATAATGGCAAAGCGAACGCCAATACAATCTGCATACTTCAATTGCTTTGATAATTTGGCAAATTCAAGGTAACTGACGGCACGAATGCCGTCTCCTCGAAGTTCCTTTGCCAACGAGAACGCCTTCGCACTATTCTCGTCATCAAAGACCGTGACCAAAACCTGTAAAGGAGATTTGGGCAATGGCGGGATGCACCCATATTTTTGCAGAACAAGTGTAATCATCACATCGCCCATTGCAAACCCTACCCCAGGCAGTGGATCACCGCCAACATCACCGACAAGATTGCCGTAATGCCCGCCGCCCAAAATCGCACGTCCTTCTTTATCGCGATCCCGTGCTTCAAAAACAATACCGGTGTAATAATCCAGGCCGCGGATGATCTGCGGGTCAAACCGTACATAAACATCCACGCCCATCCATTCCAGGGCCGCAAAGAAACGCGTGAGCTTTGAGGATTTCTTCCAAAGGTTACGATCCGATAACATCACTTTCAAACCGACAAGCTGATCAATCGTTAAGCCAGATTCCAGAGCAAATGTCTCCCAATCACTGGCGGGCATTTTATCGCGCCGGTCAACCAAACGAAAAACAACCGGCTTGAGTTCCGGAGTGATGCCAATCTTGCCCAACTCAACATCCATCAATTGCCGGTCATTCACTACAATTTCAACTTGTTCAGGGCTTAAACCAACCTGTTTGAAGAAACTCGCACAGATCGCCACCAATTCAGCGTCTGCTTCCGGGGTGTCAGCCCCGATCAGGTCCGCATTCCACTGAAAAAACTCCCGCGTCCGGCCCTTTTGTGGGCGTTCATACCGCCAAAATGGTCCGAATGACCACCAGCGCAGTGGAAAGATCAGACTTCGTTGACGCTGTGCAATCATGCGTGCCAAACTTGGCGTCAATTCAGGACGCAAAGTAACCTCGTCGCCGCCCCGATCTTCAAACACAAAAGATTGCTTTTTTACCAATTCCTCGCCAGACTTGGCTGCATACAAATCGATCTTTTCCAAAAATGGCCCATCATATTCTTGATAGCCAAAAGAATTAGAAACCGCTTGTAGCTGTGAATACAGCCAGTTGCGAATCATCATATCTTCTGGATAAAACTCCCGCGTTCCCTTAACTGTTTTGATGATTGGTTTCATAAACTCAACTTTCCAAATGGTATTCACGTTACACGACCGTGTTGTGAATTAATATATTCCAAATCGCTCTTGTATATCTTCCTTTGGATTTTAACATAAAACTTCTCACAACTTCAGCATGAATAAGAAGGCTCTTTGGGAATCGCCGTGATTTTCTGCGGCGCAGTGTGAAACCACCGCAACATATAGGGCGAAGACGGCGATTGCCCCCATATCTGGCGTAGAATATCAATTTGTCACGACAATTCCCAGAGAACCAATAAGAACCAGTATGATCAGGAATGACCATTCGCTTCAGAATGTGATATATTGTATGCATTAAGTTTTTACAAGCAACAACTTGGTAGGTATCTATGAATATTCAAGAATTGATCGATGCCATTGAAGGCGAATTGATCACAAAAGATACAGATCTCACCAAAGAGGTTAAAGGCGCTTTTGCCGCCGACTTGATGAGCGATGTTCTCGCTTCCATTGAACCGGAAACGGTTTTACTTACTGGTCTATGCAACCCTCAAGTCGTTCGCACTGCGCGCATAGCAGATGTAGTCGCCATCGTTTTTGTGCGTGGTAAGAACCCGGACGAAAGTACAATCGCCTTAGCTGAAAAAGAGGAAATTCCTTTGATCACCTCACAGTTAGGGATGTATGCCCTATGCGGTCGATTGAATTACTTCAAACTTCCCAGTTTGGAGGAGGTAGTCTACGACAACACTAACGATTTGAATTGAGTGGAATGATGTCACCCGCCGATTTCGACAAACGACAGATCATTAACGACAACACGGTAAAAAATATTACACGCGTTGAAGAGCTGGGGTACGAACTCACCGTTGATGAGGTTATGACCCATACTGTCAAGACCTTTGATGTAAACATAAAAATGAGCGAAGTACTCGAGATCTCCCGTCAGGAACATATCTCCGGTGCACCTGTCACCAAAGATGGAGCCCTGGTCGGTGTTTTGAGCATGGAAGATTTGATTCGCTGCCTTTACGTCAACGATCTGGACGCACCGGCCAGCAAATATATGACTTCAGAATTGATCACTGTCCGCGCCACGGATCCAGTGGTCGAAGCCCTCAAAATTTTTGTCAGCACAAGAGTCGGTCGTTTGCCAGTACTAAATAAAAATGGGGAATTAGAGGGCATCTTAACCAAAGGCGATATTACCCAGGGTTTATTGGACGCCCTGCAGCAGGATTATGCCAGCGAGGAACTCCGTAAATATCGTGCCAGCCACCTCTTTGAAGACATCGAATCAGACCGCAGCAGCCTCATCTTGCGCTACAACATCAAACAAGGCGACTTCACAAACGGCGGAGCAGCTTCCAGCAATATCAAGAAAGCTTTGCTCCGTCTTGGCGCTGCCCCGCAGTTGGCCAGAAGATGCGGCATCGCCGTCTATGAGGCCGAAATGAATTTAATCATCCACACCACTAATGGCGGTGTGATTCGGGTAGAAATCGAGCCTCACATGATTTCCATTCGCGTTGTTGATGATGGCCCTGGCATTGAGGATATCGCCCTGGCCTTAAAACCCGGATTTTCCACAGCCAGTGAAAAAGTACGGGAACTCGGCTTTGGGGCCGGGATGGGGCTGGTAAATATTTCGCGCTGTGTGGATGAAATGGTCATTAAGCCCAGTCTCGAAAACGGAACACTCTTAAAAATGCGCATCTATCTGGACCAATCCAGAATTGGCGCCATAGAGCCAGACTAGGAATGGAGGACTCACTATGAATTTAGAAGACATCGTCCAGAAACTTGATTTGACTCTGATTACACTGTCCAAAGACCTTACCGCTCTCACCCCTTCCAACGGATACGCTTCTGACCTGTTGAGTTGTGTAATGGCGGGGGCCGAGGAAAACGGAATATGGGTAACATTGCAAGCCCATGCGAATATTGTTGCCGTCGCCGCCCTCCTGGGCCTTTCAGCGGTGATCATCACCGAAGGCGCTCAACCAGACGAAGCAACTATTGAGAAAGCTAATCAAGAAAACATCACCCTGCTCACAACTTCCCAATCCACATTCCATATTGTTGGGAAACTGTGGGAAATGGGAATCCGGGCATTTTGAATTCACCTCTCCTGACTATCCCGCATGAATGAGTCTACCTGATGAATATCTACCGGGCTGACCTGCACGTCCATACTGTTCTTTCACCGTGCGCAGGGGTGGAAATGATTCCTCCCTTGATTGTGCGGGAAGCGATTCAAAGAAATATCAACCTCATCGCCATCACTGACCATAACGCCAGCGCCAACATCACCGCAGTCCAAAAAGCAGCCCGGGGCACAAGCCTGACCGTTCTACCAGGCATTGAACTCCAAACTGAAGAAGATGTCCATAGCTTGTGCCTCTTTGATACCCTGGACCAAGTTCAAGCATTTCAGGCTTTCATCAACACCAAATTGCCGCCCATCAAAAATAGACCGGACTTTTTTGGCGAACAATTTATCGTCGATGAAACCGGGGACTTCATTCGCCGCGAAGAACAATTATTGATTCTCTCTGTCAAAATCAGCCTGAAAGAGGCACAAAACAAAGTGGATGAGCTTCACGGCATCTTCATCCCAGCCCATATCGACCGCAAGGCTTATGGCTTGTTTTCTCATCTTGGTATGCTCCCGCGTGATATACATATTGATGCTCTCGAAATTTCGCGGCATCTGTCTTTGAACGAAGCCATCATTCGATATCCTCAAATTCGTAATTTTCCCCTGGTCCAAAACGGCGATGTACACTTTTTAGCCGACTTCCTCGGCGCAAATATTTTTAACCTGGCTTCTCCCACCATCACTGAGCTCAAACTCGCTCTTAATAACCTGAACGGCAGGTCGCTGAAGATCAAACAGTCAGCCTGAAAGCCGAAGCTCTGACGCCCCCCTCCTCATTATTGCCTTCGTACAAGAAATCTAAACGATCTGCTAAGCAGCAAGTAACATTTATTTGTCCATTGACCAAATAAATATGATTGAGTTAAACTATTTAACATACAGCAATAACGAATACAGGATTTTTCGCACAAAACTAAGGGGAAATGTGTCTATAAGCAAAAGCAATTTTTCGTATTAGCAGTTTTTCATTAATAGACACATTTTTGTACTATCTTTTAGGGATGA
>JAIOTF010000177.1 GCA_021107195.1 Anaerolineaceae bacterium
TGCCTTTGTAGACGCTGGGGCAGCGGAAAATCGTCGCCAGGCCGCATTGTATTTCCTGACCGTGGGCTTACAAGCCCGCCAGGATATTTATGAGCGCATCGCCCAGACAGAATTGCAGGTGGAACAGTTGCGCCATCAAATGCGCACACTTAAAACCGTGGAATCTACTGAATAGCCCCACAGGGTCGATTCAGAGATGGGTATCAGAAGACAGCCGGAGGAGAGACCGGCTGTTTTCGAATCAGATGGGTTTTGGGAAACAAATATCTCACAGAAAACAAAGCAAATGTGTGTGAACATCATTTTCTCCAAAGGCCGACGTCCGCTGCGCACCACGCTGGAGGAGTGTAATCATCGCAAAACGCACGTCCTGACCAGGGAAAACCAGATCGTCCTGCCGGATGTGCGTCTGAAGGTAAGCTGGGAAAAGAAGAACCCCCGTTTGTACGAGAACTAACTGGTGAAATGGCGGTGGTGAGAAATAAAGACGATGAGCCGCGGAACTCATCGTCTTAACTTGTATTTTATCCAAAACCGCCGCCCATGGCATCCTCTTTTGTTCCAATAATTCGAATAGCGCAATATTGAGTGAAGAAAGCTCTGTGATGTAGTCCTATTATAGGCGAATATGCCTATAATCATAAAGAGGGCATTTCCCCGCAGCTTGCTGCGGAGAGGATTCATTAGTTGGCCTTGACAAAAAAATATTTTTATGTATAATTTATTATATATAAAGGACAAGTCAATGCTCAAATACGCCCTGCTCGGATTTCTCACCTATAAAAATGCTTCTGGATACGATCTGAAACATTTCATGGATGTATCTACCTCCAATTTTTGGAATGCCAAACAGAGCCAAATCTACACCACGCTCAAAAAGATGGAAAAGGAGGGATTGGTCCTCTCGCATACCGAACCCCAAGAAAGCCGACCCAACCGTCGTGTTTACGAAATCACAACAGCAGGACGAGAAGACCTGAAAAACTGGACAGCACAACCAATGATGGAAATTGGGTCGCGTAAAGAAAAATTGCTCTTGAAACTCTTCTTCTCTGCTCAACTTGAGCCTCAAAAAATTTTGACCGAATTACGCCTTCAAAAGAATTTGCATCAGGCTCAATTGAATAAATACCAAACCACAACTAAAAATGTGATTAGTCAATTTGCTGCCAGCAAGGATTTGCAAGAAGATGCCCGGTTTTGGGAAGCCACCCGCCGTTTTGGCGAACTCTATGAAGAGATGTATATCCGTTGGCTGGATGAAACGATTGAAGGAATTTGTAAACCAGTAGACAGACTAGAGAACAGTAGGCCCGTAGACTAGGGATCAGGAAAACCAGTCTACTGTTCTCCGATTTACTGGTTTACTATTTTTTTGCCCATCACAATAAAAATTTATATATAACTAATAATCACAAGGAGAAGTAAAAATTGCAAAATCCTGAAAATCCCTATTCCCGGGGCAAGTACACGGAGTATTCCGCAAAGCGAATAAAATGCCAAATAAAGACTTAGGACCCAAAACAGTTCAACAAGCCATCGAGGGGATGACCCTCAGCATTGACCCCAACGAAGCCAAAGACCTGGATGCCACCATCCAATTCACTGTCTCTGGCGAAGACGGCGGGAATTATTACCTGACCATCGCCAATGGGAAATGAAGGGCGCAATGGCATTAATGACCGGCAAATACAAAACCAGCGGCAAAATGGGATTACTCATGAAAATGGATAAAATCTTCTCCCGCTAAGCCACTGAAGCAAAATTAAAAGAAAAAGGTTGGCTGTAGAAATCAGGTATCAGTAAATCAGTAGATCGGTTAGGCAAGTACGACCAGTTAGAAAAGGAGATTAATTATGAAAGTCCTCGCCCTAAACGGCTCACCCCGCATGAAAGCCAGCAGCACCTATCACATGCTCAAACCTTTGCTCGAAGGCATGGAAGCGGCTGGCGCAGAAACAGAAATAATCTACGTCCGCAAACTCGACCTCGAAGCCTGTATCGGCTGCTACACCTGCTGGGTGCGTACGCCGGGCGAGTGCATCCACAAAGATAAAGATAGCATGGTCAGCGCAATGGAAAGCTACAACACCGCCGACCTCGTCATCTTTGGCACGCCGCTATACCATTTCAGCATGAGCGGCATTATGAAAACCTTCATCGACCGCACGCTACCACGCATCGAACCCTGGCTCATTCCGCACCCCGACATCCCCGACACCACCTTTCACCCCGAGCGTTTCCACAAACCCAACAAAATGATGCTCGTCTCCCCCTGCGGCTTCCCCGAATTTTGGCATTTCGACTCCCTAGTCGCCACCTTCAAGCAAATGGCTCGCATGGAGCGTTTCGAGTATCTCGGCGAAATCCTGCGCCCAGGTGCCGAAGCCCTCAGCCGCCGCTCTCTGCAAGGTCTTTTCACAGGCTATTACGACAGCCTCCGTCAGGCGGGTGAGCAAATTATCCGTGATAACGCAATCTCCGAAGAAACACAAACCGACCTGCGAAAAGATTTATTCCCCGGTGGAAAACAAGCATTCTATGATATGTCTGTCGCCTATTGGACTCAGCAAATGGATCGCTTCAAAGTGCCGGATGATATGCGCCACACCGTCCCGATTCTTGCAGACGACTTGGATAGCATCCCCTACGCTCCCGCCGGAACGGACGTGAATTTGGGCGTGCCACGCTCCGAGGGGCGTTATCTTGTCCCCAACGAATATATGCTAAACGTGATGACGGGCATGTTCAACCCCCAGGCAATTCCCGGTCTCCGAGCAACTGTGCAGTTTACTTTTACTCCACCCAAGGATGCAGATTTCGACTTCGGCTCCGCCAACTGGTATATGAATATCAACGACGGCAATTGCTCCCTCCACGAAGGGCGCACAGCATTGCCCACCCTTAGCATCACCACGCCTTACGAAGTTTGGTTCGATATTGGCATGGGCACACTCAATGCCGAATCCGCTTTTGATGATGGCAAATACGATGCCAACGGCTCGATAACCTTGCTCGAAGAATTCCCGCAAATTTTCCAATATCCCCAACCCGGCGAAAGCGGAAAAGTAAACCCCGAACTGGATATGATTATGCTGGGAATGCCCACAGCCTTCAACGCAAAAGCCGCCGGCGATATGGATGCCACCATCCAGTTCGTTTTGGGCGGCGCCGGCGGCGGGATGTATTATCAGCGCATCAAAGATGGCGAATGTACCGCGCAACGTGGTCCCACCCTCAACCCCGATCTCACCATCAACGCCCCTGCCGAAACCTGGCTGGCAATCTCCAAAGGCGAGATTGATGGTCAACTCACCTTCATGGAAGGCAAATATCGCGCCACAGGTGATATGAATATCATGCTCAAGATGGGCGAGTTATTCAAAGCTACAGGCGTGCCCCCCGCACCTGTTTCGCAACCTTCAACAACAGAAACCCCATCCCCAAAGGAGGATGAAATGACAGACATGACCCAACTTAATTGCCACGACACCATCGCCGGAATGTCGACTGTTTTCAACGCAGATGCCGCGGTTGACCTCACTGCTGACATCCAGTTTGTGGTTAGCGGTGAAGAGCCAGGGGCTTATTACCTGCATATTGAAACGGGAGCTTGTTCATTTCACGAGGGTGAATCGGCTTCTCCATCCCTCACCATAAAGACTCCATCCGAAATCTGGCTGGCAATCAGCCGCGGTGAGATGGAAGGTCAAAACGCATTTATGCAACAAAAATACACAGTCGAAGGCGATTTTACGCTTTTGATGAAGTTGAATAGTTTATTTAAAAGCTAACCAGTAGATGAATTTGCGAGGAGAGCTTTACCCGACGATCGCGCAGCATACTCCGCTAGAGGTAAGCAATCTCAGGGAAAATGAAACTGCTTCGTCACAAAAGAATGCTCCTCGCAGAATCTAAAAGGAAAAAATCATGGATCTATCAAATCTCAATCTGGAACAAACCATCGAGGGGATGACGCTCACCTTCAAACCCGAAGCCGCGGCTGGACTAACCGCCACTATTCAATTCGATGTCAGCGGCGATGAACCCGGCGTTTACCATCTCTCCATTGCGGACGGTAAATGTCATTTTCACAAAGGCGCGGCGGATTCACCCACGCTGACTGTTGCCACCCCCTCCGATGTCTGGCTAAAAGTCAGTCACGGCGAACTCTCCGGGCAAGATGCGCTCATGCAGGGTTTATACTCCGCCGATGGCGACCTGAGCCTGATGCTCAAAATGGATGCCCTTTTCGGCAGTGCCAGCGGAACAAGCTACGAAGCCCCCGCCGACCAACGCCCCGCAGGACCCATTTCCATCCCCGGTATGAGGTGGCTGACAATCGCCTTTATCCCGTGGATCATCCACTGGAGCACCTTCGACATCCCGAAAGTGAGCCACTGGATCAGCGTTGGCATTCCGCTTTTGCTCTCCGCCATACTCGTTGGCTACAGACTCAAATTTGACCGCCCAACCTTTATGGAATGGGGCGGGCTGGGCTTCTTCACCCTCTCTGGCGCGTTCGCTCTCACTGGGTC
>JAIOTF010000030.1 GCA_021107195.1 Anaerolineaceae bacterium
CCAGAACGTTTTGAGAAATCGCCGCAGGCTGAATCGCCTGCCCCGTCCGTTCCCCCTACAAAAGAATCCCGCGCCGCCGGGCCGGTTAGCCAGGTTGCAGTGCAAGTCCAGGTAAAGCCGGCGGAAGCAGCCATCAAGGAGGCAGCTTCCTTCAGGGATATTAAACTGCCGCCTTACATCGTTCCGCCGAACGAAGTCCAGAGGGGTATCGTGCCCCCGACTGGCGGGTCTGCCGCAAATCAGGGGTTTGATCTGCGATTGAAGAAAAAACCGGAAAAACCACGTATGGTCACAGTCGTTCTGCGTTCCAGCAGCGATAAACGCCGTGACCAGCGTCGTTTGCAGCGCCTGCATGGGTTGCTGCGTTCCTGCCCTGGTTCAGACCGTTTCTCTTTGATGATCCATGAATCCGGTCACAATTATCTGGTTGAATTCCCCAACAATACGACCGGTATCAATACCGAAATGCTGCGCAAGCTGAGTGATCTCATCGGCGAAGATAATGTGCGCGTGACGCCGTTGAAGGCGTGAAGACTGAGGTAAGGGATCAGTGAATTTGGGATTGGGAAACAGGGATGCAGCTTTTCTTCACGGACAGTTTAACTTGCCATTGTAGTAACGACTTCAGTCGTTCACCCAAATATCACTTAACGACTAAAGGCGAACCTACAAAAGGTTATCAGTAAGACTGTACTCCCTGATTGACTAGTTGACCTTCAATAAATAGGTTAACTTTTTTGTCCCCCTTGCGACATCGTCCCCACAGGGTAAAGGGGGAAAGCTGCGAAGCAGCAGAGGGATTGCCCCAGTACTGAGTAATTTCAAGCAGATTTGTTGGAAAACGATCTGCCAGGATTGGCAATATGCAATTAAGCATGGATTCTAATTAACATGCCGCTTGGCCGAATGCCATCCAACAAAGCATTGGATACTATTCGCCCGTACGAAGACACCTATAGTTTAAGGGTCCTTTTTATCCGTAGGTGAAAGTGTTAACTTATTAATGTGAACCTCAATAGTTGACCAGTTCCCTAATTCTTTCCCCCACTAAAACAAAAAGTTCCCACAGGTTTTAAAGCTGTGGGAACTTATACATTCAATTTCTGCTTCCTTACTCTTCGCCCCGGTCACGTTCCCGCAAATGGGGGAAGAGGATCACTTCGCGGATACTGCGGCGATTCGTTAACAGCATCACCAGGCGGTCCACACCGATGCCGAAACCGCCGCAGGGGGGCATGCCATAGGACATTGCCCGCAGATAGTCTTCATCCATCGGGTTCTTCTCTTCATCACCATCTTCATACGTGCGGCCCAATTCCAGGAAGCGGCTTTCCTGATCGAGCGGGTCGTTCAGTTCAGTGAAAGCATTGCACAGTTCCATTCCGCCGATGAATCCTTCAAAGCGTTCCACAGTTTGCGGATCCCCAGGTTTGCTCTTCGCCAGCGGTGAAATATCGCGTGGATAGTCATAAAGGAAGGTCGGCTGGATGAAGCTCGGCTCCAGATAGTCACCCATCATGGCGTCGATCAGTTTGCCGCGCGGTGAGCCAGGTTTGGCTTTCAGCCCTTTGGCGGTCATTGCCGCTTGCAGGCTTTCTGCGGTCTGGTGTTCATCGATATCGATTCCGACCACATCGATTAATCCCTGGCGCAGTTCTATCCGCTTCCAGGGCGGGGTCAGGTCGATCTCGTGTTCATCGAACTGAATGATGTGCGTGCCGAGCGTTTTCTGCGCCACTGTTGAAACCATTTGCTCGGTCACTTCCATGATCTGCAAATAGTCGGCGTAGGCCATGTAGAACTCGAGCTGGGTAAATTCCGGGTTATGCTTGAAGGAGACCCCTTCGTTGCGGAAGTCGCGCCCGATCTCATACACGCGGTCAAGCCCGCCCACCAGCAGACGTTTCAGATACAGTTCGAAAGAAATGCGCAGGAACAGGTCCTGGTGGAGTTGATTGTGATGGGTGACAAACGGTCTGGCTGCCGCACCGCCATAGATCGGCTGCAGGATGGGGGTTTCCACTTCCAGGAAATCCCGTTCATTGAGGAAGTCACGCAAGGACTGCACCACGCCTGCCCGCACGCGAAACAGTTCGCGCACATCCGGGTTCACTGCCAGGTCAGCATAGCCCTGCCGGTAGCGCACCTCAGGGTCAGAAAGCGTTGCATGCTGTACTACTTCCCCGTCTTCGCCTTCCACGTTTTTGGCTGCCGGTAATGTAAGGATTGACTTTGCCAGCATCTTGCAGCTCTGCACGCGCAGCGAAATTTCACCCGTGCGGGTGCGGAACATCACGCCGCTTGCCTGGATATGGTCACCGATATTGAAGAACTCCCTGGACTGCTTGAAGGATTCCTCGCCAATATCATTGATGCGCAGGAAAAGCTGCACCGTGCCGGTCGCATCTTCGATGTGGCTGAAAACGATCTTGCCCATCGCCCGCAGAGAGCGCATCCGCCCGGTCAAGGTCGCCTGGATTGGTGCCGCTTCGGCTTCCCCTTCCGACTCTTCAAACTGCGCTCGCGCAGCCATGATGGAATGGGTGCGTTCCACGCGGGTCGGGTAGGGCTCTATACCGGCCTCGCGCATCTGGTGGATTTTGTCAACCCGTTGTTGTTCTAATTCTGAAAATTCCATGATCGGTATCCTTTTAAGCAATAGCCCCGCCCGAAAGATTGGGCAGGGCTGAATATTTATTTTCAGTCTCCGCTAGCCAACTTTCACGACTTTGACGGTAAACGAACCTGCCGGGGCATCAACTTCCACAAGATCGCCGGCCTTATGACCTTCCAATGCCTGGCCTAATGGCGATTCATTTGAGATCTTGCCCTCGCGCGCCTTCGCTTCTGCGCTGCCCACGATCACAAAGGTTTCCGGCTCCAAGCCATCTTCCTGAATGGTCACGGCCGAGCCGAACTGGATCACATCTGCGGGAATATCCTGGCTCTCAAATACTTTTGCTTTTGCCAGCAGGAATTCCAATTCCTTAATGCGGCCTTCAACAAAAGCTTGCTCGTGTTTGGCTGCTTCGTATTCTGCATTTTCGATAGGATCCCCGCCATCAGCGAGGGCTTCATGCAATCGGTCGGCAATCTCGTTGCGCCGCTCATCGCGTAGAAAATCCAGTTCTTCCTGAAGCTTATTGTACCCTTCCCGAGTAAGAAAAGCAGTTTGCATCTTTTTGTCCTTGATATGAGATCTATATGTAAAACTATGGTGCAAGTTGAACCTGATCAAACTGTGTCAGATAATAAACGTTGCACCCCGGAATTTGGGTTGCAGCGTGTTTTTCCTCGTTGAAGTTCTCTTGCGCGTGGTTTTTCCTTAGTATCAAATAAAAACACTCCCTGAGGAGCGGTTGACTCGAAATTTTTGTTCGAGTTGCGCTATCATATCATAAAATTTTTAAGTGCGCAAGGATTAGAACTGGCTTTTTAAGGGCCAGTTCTATGCAGACGGGATATTCAGGGTTAGAAGAAAATCTTGACCAGTTTAAGTGCTTGTTGTTTCCACGGCACACGATGCGTAACCCCGGAGCCTTTCGTAAAGCCGTCTTTGTTCTTTAAGTACCACTGATAATTGCGCAGCATGGCATCCTGGTTCGAGTACTGAGGGCGAAACCCCAGCGTTTTTTGCGCTTTTTCTATGGAAACAAAAGAATCTTTTGCGGCAGTTTCGTAGATCCACGGATACAATGGCGATAGCTTGAGCGCTTCCAGCATTTTCAGGATGAGGATTACGGGCTTTGCGGGGAAGGGAACGATGCGTTTCTTAAAGCCGGCTGCATCGAGAACGGCCTGGTAATCCTGTTTCATGGTGGTGAATTCCGCAGCCCCAATATTGAAGGTGTCGTTCACCAGGGTTTCGTCCAGTGTCATGCAGGAGTAAATTGCCTGACAGAGGTCTTCAACGTCCAGCAGTTGGTATTTGTTATTGCCCGAACCGATCATCGGGAAATTTTTCCCCTGGCTGGCCCATTCATAGAAAATTGCAAAAACGCCCAACCTTTCGGGGCCAACGAAAGATTTCGGACGCAGGATGGAAATACATCGTCCTTTGTCACGGTATTCAAGACATTTTTGTTCTGCCGCGATCTTTGCTTCACCGTAAGGGCCTACCCCGATCATTTCATCATTTTCGTATAGGGGGTGATGGTCGGGAACGCCATAGACGGCGGTAGAGGAGATATGAATGAACCGTTTGACGCCAAATTTAAATGCTTGATCCAGAAGGATTTGAGTTCCTTCCACGTCTGTGGAATATATTTCTTCAGGCGAGTATAAGGGCAGGGCAGCGGCTGTATGGATGACAATGTCTGCGCCCTCCATGCAGCGTTTTACTGCCTCGGGGTCGCGGATATCCCCCTGGAAGAATGTGATTTCATCCCGTTCAGGGTAGGTGAAATCAACCAGATCGATACCAGCGATCTGTTGGTAGCCTTTTTTAAATAGATGCCGCACCAGATTGATACTTAAGAAACCGCTGATGCCGGTGATAAAAATTTTCATGTCAGTGCCTTTCAAAAGAACTTAATAGATGTGTTTGTGTGAGTTTTTCTCTATCGTGAATGCGCTCAAATTGAGACATTTGAATGGGTCGAAAAAGAACCTTGCTATTATAACGCACGAAAGTGGAGTACGAAAGAATACGTTCAGGATTTTGTTAGCTGAATTTGTCGAAGCGGGCGTAGAAGACCACTCCATCTTAACTTTCTTTTCAGGGGCAGGTTTTTAACGACGATGAAAACACCTGCAGGGTGTGAATCTGTCCATCTGAAGAGGGGTTCCCTTTTTTCGCAGCAGCGACGCATGCGTCGCTGCTGCGAAAATACTACGGTGAAAAAACCTGCCCTTGAAAACACCTGACCTCCCCTGAATTCACCGGAATTCAGGGGAGGGATTAAGTGGGTGTTTCGTATAGCCGTTCTTTGCTTAGACAGCTATGAAAGTGGCGCCTTTCTCCAACGCGGTCAGATTGGCTTCCAGCAAGTGCATGTGCCGCTCGGGCAGGTGCTCTTTGAGGCTTCTTTCAAATGCCTCCAGCGAGATCACCGCCGGCAGATTGGCGATCAGGGCACCCAGCAGGATCATGTTGGACATACGTTTATTGCCCAGCTCTTCCGCCAGTTTGCTGCCTGGTATTGCCACAGATTTAATGTCTTCCCGTTTCAGCGGGCGGTCGACCATCGAAGAATCAACGATCAACACACCGTCCGGTTTGACCATGTTTTCATATTTATCCAGTGAGGGCAGGTTCATGGCGATGCAGGCCGTGGGGCGGGAGACCATTGGTGCGCCGATTTCCTCGTCTGCGATGATGACGGTGCAGTTGGCGGTGCCGCCGCGCATTTCGGGGCCATAGGAGGGATACCAGGTAACATCCAGGCCTTCTTCCATTGCCGTGTAGGCCAGCAGTTGACCGGCAAACAATACTCCTTGCCCGCCAAAACCGGCGATGATGATTTCAGTTTGCATGGATTTTCTCCTCCTAAATTTTCACATCGGCCAGGGCCGGATGCACTTTAAAGTCGCCAAGTGGGTAATAGGGCACCATATTCTCCTCAATCCAGGTCAGTGCATCATTGGCTTCGTATCCCCAGTTGGTTGGGCAGGATGAGAGCAGTTCAACCATTGAGAATCCGAGCCCGCGCGCCTGGGTCTCGAAGGCCATGCGGACCGCTTTCTTAGCTCGCCGGATCTCTTTGGGCGAATGCAAGCTGCGCCGCACAACATACGCGGCTCCGTCCAGTGTAGCCAGCATCTCTGATGTGCGTATGGGATATCCCGCAGTTTTAACATCGCGCCCATCCTGGCTGGAAGATGTCTTCTGCCCGGGCAGGGTGGTGGGGGCCATCTGGCCGCCCGTCATCCCGTAGATGGCATTGTTGATGAAAATCACGGTGATATTTTCGCCGCGGGCTGCCGCACCGGTAATCTCGCCCATACCGATGGAAGCCAGGTCGCCGTCGCCCTGGTAGGTGAGTACAAAGCGTTCGGGCAGGGTACGTTTGATGCCGGTTGCCATGGCCGGGGCACGCCCGTGCGGGGCCTGTGTGAAATCGAAATTGAAATAATGGTAAGTGAATACCGAGCAGCCAACCGAGGCAACACCGATCGTATTTTCGCGGATGCCCATTTCGTCCACCACTTCCGCCAGCAAACGGTGCGCAATGCCATGCGTACAGCCAGGGCAGTAGTGGGTGGGTGCCGGTCGGAAGGAGGCCGGACGCTGATAAACAATGGTCTCGTTTCTGTTGAGGGTTGTTTCCATGGTTACAGTCCTTTCTCCTTGCATACTTTGGCAAACCAACGATCCCGTGGGGATGAACCGATTGGCGGCGGATTATTTACCAACTGCTGAATGCTGCTGTAGATCTCTTCAGCCATTGGGATCACGCCACCTGGGCGGCCAATAAAGGAGATTGGCAGACTTTCTTTAGTGTAAACCAGAACATCGTCCAGCATTTGCCCGTTGTTCATCTCTACTACCAGCATTCCATCCAGCGTCTTGCTGAGTCGCTTCATCACTTCTTCCGGGAATGGGTGCAGCGATACTGGCCGCACCAGACCGACCGGGATACCTTCGGCACGGGCGGTGCGTACCGCAGACAGCGCCACTCGGCCGGCTGTTCCAAAGCCAACCACGGCATAGCGAGCGTCTTCCATGAAGTATTCTTTGCAGATCACTTCGTTGGCGCGGGCTTCCTGCCAGCGCTTGAGGATGCGCAGATTGGTGATTTCCTGTTTGGGTGGGTCCAGGGAAATTGACGTCAAAAAACGGGCCGGTCGGCCTTCGCAGCCGTCAGTGGCCCATTCGGGGAATTGTTTCTTGCGGGGTTTCATTGGCGGCAGTTCGGCAGGTTCCATCATTTGGCCGATGCTGCCGTCGATAAGGATCACGACGATTGATCTGTATTTTTCTGCCAGTTCAAAGGCACCATAGGTAAGGTCAATGGTCTCCTGAATATTGGCCGGGGCGAGCACGATGGGATAGTAATCGCCATGGCCGCCGCCGTGCACGATATGCTTGTAGTCGCTTTGTGCGGGGGCGATATTGCCCAAACCCGGGCCGCCGCGCATCACATCTACCAGCACCATCGGTATTTCAGTGCCGGCAATGTAGGATAAACCTTCCATCATCAGGCTTACCCCCGGGCTGGAGGAAGAGGTCATCGTCCGCCGCCCGGTGCAAGCTGCTCCATAGACCATATTGATCGCGCCGAGTTCGCTTTCAGCCTGTACAAATGCCCGGCCTAATGCCGGCATGCGGTGCGACAGATATTCCAACGCCTCTGTTTGCGGGGTGATTGGATAACCGAAGTAGGCATCTACACCGGCTCGTACCGCCGCTTCTGCAAACGCAATATTTCCTTTTAGAAGTTCTTTCGTCATGTTTTCCTCCTACGCGCTTGCCTGGGCGGGTTGTTTTGCAAAGCGGTAGACAGTGATCGCCGCATCCGGGCAGACCAGAGCGCATATACCGCAGGCAGTGCAACTTTCCAGATATTGTTCGGCTGGGTGATAACCTTTAGGGTTCAACCGGTCGGGTGCCAGACGGATTACTTGCTGTGGACAGAAGTTAACACACAATCCACAGCCTTTGCAGTAAAAATCGCTGACTTCGATTCGTCCCTTTGGGGGCATTTATTCCTCCTTGTGAAAAACACTTGGATAACAGAAATTGTAAGGTGCTTTAAAATTGCGATGCCTTGTGCGGACACACGGGCACAATACTATTGTGCTCGCCATCGCCGGGTTTGTGTAGTGTCAATTATCATCTAACCATCAAACAAACTTCCATAGATTTTTATACGCATTGTGGATGCTGAACGTAGGATGAGGTGATTTTTGACTGGTATTTTTTGGATGTGCAGGCGTATTGTGTTTCCAACTACCTTCTATCCTCGCTGCGCGTTCCCCATTTTTTACGAAAAACAGGGAAGGAATTTATCGGTTTTGTAAGATGTAAATTTCTGACGTGAAGCGGAATGATAAATTTTATATTCTGCATTGTGGTTTGCCAGCCGGGTATAATTCAGGCATTAAAGCCCCTGTATGAGGAGTCATCCTTCAGTGCCAGGACGAAAGATCATGAAGCAGCCCAAATTTACCCGTACCCCCCGATTTTTCAGGGTGTGTGCGCTGATTCTTGCCATTATTTTTCTGCTTTCCCCTGCTTTTTCGGTTTCTGCACATCCGTTGGATGAATATCTCCACACTTTTTATCTGGATATTTTTGAAGACCAGTTGCAACTGGAATGGCGTATTACCACCGGTCCGTTGTTGGCGAATGTTGCCTGGTTTGAAGCCGACCTCGATATTGATGGGGCCATCAGCGACCAGGAGGCCCGCGCTTATGTCGCCGCCCGCGTCCTTTCCCTGGAAACCATCGCTGATCAAGAGATTGTCATCCATTGGGAAATCGCGGAGATTTCCTGGCCTCAGGAGAAATCAGCCCTTGAATTAGGTGAGGAAGACATAACTTTTCAGCTTGCCGCCAAAATCCCCGATGGTCTTCAACAGCCTTTCCAACTGCAGATCCGCAATCAATTCGAACAGACAGCCAACAAACTTTGGTTTTATGTTAACGCACATGACAATTGGCAATTTCAGAGTATTCAGCAAGGTCCTGATTCACTCACCTTCGATCTTTCCAGGTCGATTTTTTCCGGGGACGAGTGGCTCACGGAATGGGACAGCGGCAAGCCGCAGGTGAATGGTCTTACTGCACAAGGCATCCAGGACCCGGCCGCCAGCCTGCAAACCCGCCCCAAATTGACTCGCATCGTAGAACAGGCCGCGCAGAATAATGGCCTTCTCTTCTACATCAGCGCCGCTGGTATTGCTATCTTTCTGGGCATGCTGCATGCCTTTTCCCCCGGCCATGGAAAATCGATTGTTACTGCTTATATGCTCGGCAGCAGGGGAAACTGGCTCTACGCTATTTATCTTGGGATAATTGTTTCTATCACCCATACACTGACCGTGATTACGATTGGCTTGCTGCTTCTTTTCACCTCGCGACTTATTATGCCCACCGCTTTCTTCCCTCTCCTGGAAGTGCTTTCCGGCATTCTGATTCTCATTATCGGTTTGGTGTTGGTGGTCAACAGCTCGCGTTTCTACAAGACCAGAATTAAAACCTTGCAGCAGGCCGAAGAACAAGGCACGCAAGTTGAAACCTTCGATGACAACCCCAACCGCGCCCGAATCACCATCCAGCAGCCGATCACCGAAGAAGCTCCCTCGCATTGGCATGTGGGCCCGAAATACATCCCCCGCCACAAAGCTGATACCTCTAAAATGGATTGGAAAACCCTGCTCGCCATTGGTACCAGCGGCGGCATGGTTCCCTGCCCGGATGCCGTTGCCATCCTCATTATTGCGGCTGCTTCACAACAACTGCCTTTGGGCATTTTCCTGATCACTGCTTTCAGCATCGGCATCGCCGCCACCCTGATCCTGATTGGCTTGTCTGTGATGAAGAGCAAACAATGGCTCTCGCGCTTCAAACTCGTTGACCGTTTTATCCCTTATGCTCCCCTGGCAAGCGCCATCGTTATCTTCGCCCTGGGCATTGGCCTCACCTATACCGCCCTTTCACGATACCAACCTCCGGCGCAGGCGGCCGTTCCGCAGCAAGAAATTCTGCCGTCCTTTGTTCTCGAAGATGCTAAGGTCATCTTTATGGACTATGACGAAGAGCGAAATAACCAGCTCTTTCAGGGTTCGCCTGTACAATCTTTTTCCAATCAACTCACTGATGAACCGAACGGCATTGTCGATTTTGTTACCTGCGATGAGCAAGGCGTCATCTATTACTCGATTTTCGACTCTGATACCCGTCAGAGCCAGATCATGCGCATGGGACTGAGTGATGACCCGCCAGTATCTATATTCCAGAAAGAGAACGCTCTCTTGCAAGGGCTCTTGCTCACCCCTGATTCGGCTCATCTGGCTTTTGAGCAGATTGAATTCCCCGACCAGCAATCCATGTACGGCAGCATGCGCATCTGGCTGCTCAACCTGGCAGATAACGAAGCCGCTCCCCTGATCGATAATCCCCAGGTGTTCAATTTCAACGCCGGCTTTTCCTTTGATATGCAGTGGTTAACCTATACCAACAGCAGCAATTCCAGCATCTATCTCTATGATTTCGATGCGCAGCAATCGATTTTTATTCCCAATAATGTGGGTGCCAAAGTTGTTTGGGCGCCCCATGAAAACCGATTCCTGTACACCAACCTGGTCGAAGCGGAGGGGAAATTGATTGCCAACCTGTTCCTGTACGATCCGCTTGACCAGACCGCTGTCAATCTCTCTGAGCAGTTGAAAGGCGAATCCAACGGCGGTTTTTGGTCCCCTGATGGTCAGTCGATCGCTATTGTTCAACGTCAGGGAGAAATGCTGGATGGCACCAATATTTTACGCTATGATCCCGAGACTGGTGCGGTGGACGCCATCACCAGCGGCAAAGGCTATTTCCACAAAGATTTGAGCTGGTCGCCAGATGGCCAATACCTGCTTTATGAACAGACACCCCTGGGCGACAACACAGAAAATGGCGGATTATGGGTTGTCAATGTCGAAACCGGCCAGACCGATCAGGTCTCACTCTCTGGCCGCTACCCTGAATGGTTCACCCCCCGGTAGAATAGCAAGTCTGCTCCTTGCTTGTGCTCATAAGTAGGCCTTGTGATCTCCTTCACTGAAAACAAATCTGTTCTTGTCCGGCTTAAAATGCTGCTTCATATCCACCAAAAACACCCTTTGGCTCTAATCAAATTCTTATCATCAATTAATCAAACTCTAAAACCATACCTGCCCCCTTCATGGTTATAATGATAGTGGAGACGCATATGCCAGAACCAGCACTCACAAAGGAAAGAGAAACCGTATTTCGCAAGGCGGCCGTTTACAGCCGGCTGATCCTGCGCTTGATCCTCGATCCCCGTGTCAGTCTCTTTCTCAAGGCGCTGCCCTTTGGCAGCCTCTTGTATCTGGTGCTGCCCGACCTGTTCCCCTTCATTGTGGATGATGCCCTCGTTCTGGGGCTGGGCGTTTATCTTTTCATTGCCCTTTGCCCGCAGGAAGTTGTTCAGGAACATCTGGCAGAAATGCAAAATCGTAATCAAACCGCTGCATCAACCACTGTGGATGGTTGATGAGCAATCCGCTGGCGTGTGATCTCTCAAGCCGCGCTGGCGTGATCACTGAGCTCCATACATAGCGTAGATTGATTAACAAGCATCATTGAATAACGCCGTTTCGAATGAATCAGGTGGTATGTTTTGTGTTGTCTTTGAAAGGAGAAAAAAATATGAAGAAGCAATCTTATCTTATTATCCTGGCGGTATTGGTCTTTCTGACCATGGCTTGCAGCCTGGGCGCGGTTACCGACGCCATAACCGGCAATAAAGCCCCCGAGGCCGAGCCGGAAGTTGCCATGCCCACATCGGAGATCAGCGGTGTTGGCGAAATGGAGGTTGAATTGACCCCCACACCCAAGCTTAAGGATGTTACCGATGACTACCTGGACGAGTTCAACATCCTCACCGAAGACTGGAGCGGGCCTATCACCATGACCTCCCAGGCCCAGCCTGGCAAGGAGCAAACCAAGATCTCGTATGAAGACAGTAAACTTATTTTTGGCCTCTACGACTATGAGACCTACGTCTACCAATTCAACCAGCGCCCCGCCGACCCCGATGTTCTGCTGGAGCTGAAATATCAGGCCGGCGGTGCCCATGAGAACGGCATTGCCCTCATCTGCCGTGCAAAGCCCGACCAGTCCGAGTGGTATGAATTCCGTGTTTCCAGCACCGGGCAATACGCGATCTATTATTATGACGCTGCCCTGCGCGACGATTACAAGAACCCCTACAAGGAACTTGCTAAAGGCGTCTCGGCTGCCATTCGCCCCACCCGCGAGAACATCATGCGCGTGATGTGCAACGGCACCGCCCTCGTTCTCGAAGTCAACGGTGAAGAAGTTAAAACCGTTCAGGATAGTACCTTGACCGAAGGCGGCCTGGTTGGTGTGGGCGCCATGTCTTACAACAATTTGCCCGTCAACATCATGATGGACTACTTCGGCCTTTTCAAGCCATAGCCGTTTGTTTCCAATTCACCCTCAACGCCGCCCGAATGGGCGGCGTTTTTTCTGTAAAGGCTGGCACTGCTCTGCATTAGCTGAGCCTGCCGAAGTGAGCGGTTGTGCCGCTACCCAAACTGCCATTTATCAATCATTCCCCATTGCTTATCAATTTTTCTGTCAATTTTTCACTTGACTTTCATTTTGAAATTTATTATAGTAAATTCATCAGGAATCACCAAATTTGCCGGATGCCGCTTGTCGGCAGCAAATTAATCATCTTCCTATAAAGATTGAGAGGGAAAATCATGAAACGGTTTAAAGTAGTATTGCTTTTGTCATTTTCATTATTAGTGCTGCTTGCTTGCAGCTTTGGCGGTGACAAAGCCGAAGAGCAGCCTATCGAAATTCCAACACTGGCTCCCCTGCCCACCCAAGCCCCAACGCTGCCTCCACCCCCGCCAGAAGAACCCCCACAGCCAGAGCCGCCAGCAGTAGAAGAAGTACCACCGCCAGTAGTAGAAGAACCTGCGCCTGCTGCCGGGCCATTGGTGGGATCTGATGCTGCCTGGATCCAGGTTGTTGCCGCTGGTGACAAAAGCAAGGAATTCGGCACAGAGATGGGTGGACGTTTTGTGATTGACCTGCCTTCTGCCGAAACCTACTCCTATGCCTTCGTGGATGGCGCCAGTTTTGGCGATGTGTATGTTGAAGTTGATGTGGAAACCGTCAAAGCTGACAATAATGGGATTGCCTTGATCTGCCGTCAGTCTGATGATGGCTGGTACGAACTACGCATCGCTACCCGCGGCCCCAACACTGGTTCCTACCAGGTGTTCCGTTATGATCCCTCACTGTTGGCCCGCAAGCGTGTGCCTTATGTGAATTTGCTTAATAATTTAACCAAAGTCAACACCCCCGACATCATCAATGGGTCCCTCAAAGTCAACACGATTGGTTTGTCCTGCAAAGGCGAGGAACTGCGCGTTTTCATCAATGGCGTGGAACAACTGCCTCCCGACAAGCAGGTGATTACTGATAGTGGTCTGGATGAAGGCTCTGTTGGTTTTGGCGCGATGTCCTTCGGCGGCGGCCCTGTTCAGATTGAATTCGACCTGAATTCTTTCACTGCTGAATAGTTTTATTTCCGATTCGTAAAATCAAGACTGGTGAGGTTCATCCCTCACCAGTCTTGTGAATGATTTTGTCATTGGGAGAAGGGCGTTAGTCCGATGAAGCATCCTCCTCAGGCTTGGGGATTGCCGCAGTCGCTTCGCTCCTTCGTAGTGACATCAAGTGGGGATTTTTAATCTCCTCCGAATCTGTCATTGTGAGTGAAGCGACAATTGCACTGCAATGCGGAGCAGTGCAGGTTATCCACCCGCTCCACATACGTCATTCATTGTTTGCGTACATTCACAGCGTTATTTTCCAAATAATGTCGTAATACTGAACAGCTTGATCCCCAACGGTGCGATCAGCAGATTGATCAGTGGACTCAAAAGGACAAAACCAATCCCTATCAGCCCATACTTGATCCCGTTGCTGGCAAAGTCCAGGTCGTCTTCATCCTGCGTATTTCTTCTTTTGCGTGCCATGTTACCGGTAATGATGCTTACTACAAAACCGAGCATCGCCAGGAGGAAGAACGGCCCGATGCATAGATAAAGTGCCGCTTCTACTCCCCTTTCTCCCATATCAAATAACTGGTCGGAAAATACCACCCCAAACAGCAGCAGCCATGAAAGGCCGCTGCACCAGCCGCTGAACTGGCCAAGCGAGAATTTTGTCTTTCGACTCTCTGGTGTATTGTGAATTTGCATTTTCAAACCCTCATGACTGCTTTGTGCCGCACGCAGAACAAAATTCCGCATCCATCGCAAGCTTCTTCCCGCACTTGGTGCAGAACTTGTGTGACTGTGCTGGCGAAGTTGGCTCGCCAGGGGCAGGTGCGCTGGGCGCAGCATGGATGCTGCGAAATGCCGACAGGTCAACATCCCAGGCAACTTCCTCGCCCTTGTAGTCGAACAGCACCTCAATTTCCGGGATCGCCAGCAAGCTCAACGCTGGCACGGGTACCTCTAAAGGAGCAGGATCGCCATCATAACCAAAAGTGCCGAGCGCCTCATTGATCCATTCTGCGATCGTCACTGCCTCCTCTATGTCAAACTTGGTTTGCCTGACAGAGAAGAACCCCGGCCGGTAATTATTTTTGAACAGGAAAACTGTCCGTCCATCACCGAGCGGGATCAGCGCCATTGTATAGGGTACTTCGACTGACATCTTACCCAACGAATATTTCCACGAAGCATGGTAATGCGGACAGTCTGGCAGGATGCCATCCTTCCGTTCGATATTCGTTAAGAATTCCGCAAATGCGTCCTCCTCACCGCTTTCTGTCAATGTCGTTGCCCAACTGTCTGTCAATTCCTTGCCCTTGGCCTTCCTGAGGAACGCCGCTCGGGGTACGGGTTTTTGCAAGGTGAACACAAAATCTGTTGGTTGGATCGTAGCTGCTGAAAAATGTTGCACACCATATATATCACCAATCCGTGTTGGCAGTTGATGATAAATTCGAAAATCCGTGCGCAGCTTTGATTTACCAAACGGCAGTAAACTCGTTTTGGCAACAGCGCCAAATTGCTCGCTGGACGTCACCGCCTCGCCAAACTGCTTAGCCCAAACGTGCGGCATACCTGTTGCCAGGGGCTGCGCCTGTTCCAGGAAAACTTGCGTCATCGTTTTTCGGTGTTCGCGGATCTTTTCAGGGGATGGCATAAATGCTCCTTTGGTTATTGATGAAAGACAATGTAAGAACCATTATATAGAAAAATAGAAATGAGATGCAAGTCCTGATACCTGCGATTTTTCTGCGCGCTATTGTTATAGACCTGATGAGAATCTGGTCTGGTATTTTGTTTGCGGGGAAAGCTTGTCAGGGCTACTTTTATTCTCTCCTCTTGGGATATTAAACAAAACAAATGTTCGATCAAAAGATTGAGCAGAAAATTGCCGAAATGTGGGGCGATTGAAGAGAAAAACACCCCCACCTAACCCACCCCCACCTAGTCTTCCCCAAAAACCTACGATTTTTAGGGAAAGAATCTGGTGAGTTTGATTGATTTGGTGGTTTTTTAGTTGGTCGAATTGTGAGACGGGTCGCGGGCTGCATGAGCACAAGAGACTCTCCCCTATTTTTCGCTAGAAAAATGGGGGAGTTGGAGGGGGTGGGGTTGGGAGTAAAATCTGGGTGTTGAGTGAAAACATGCGGGGTGAAATCACCCCATCCTAGCCTTCCCCAAAAATCTGCGATTTTTAGGGAAGGGATTGTAGGTACACCCCCGTCAACTCCGGCAGCCTCCTTGAGAAAAACCATCAAAAATCTTTCCCTCATGGTATACTGAACAAAACAAATGTTCGATTAAACGGGGAGCTATGCCAGTCAATTATCAGGAAATCCAGGGACAGATCAGACAGATGGGCGAGCAGGAACCCCAGCGCGTCCAGCGTCTTAAGGAACTTAAACAGCAGGCTGCCGGACTTCTCGAAACGCACAATACCGAGCTCGATCTATTGCAAGCGTGGGTCAAACAGGCCGCCGCGGCTAATCACAACCTGCGCTGCGCTGTGCCGGTTGCCGAACCGCTCAAATCCCATTTCCCTCCGCCCGCTGTGCCCGAGCGAGTGGTGATCCTGGCTGCCGACGGTTCCCAGATCAACCCCAGCCGCCATGATAGCGTTCCCTTCGGTGTGGTCAACGTGGGCGCTTTTCGTATGGCCCCCGGCTCCGGACAGACCCCTGAAGAATTCGTCCACAGTGAACTGATCACCGGTGATGATCTGTATGCGCCCAACGGCGGCGCGATTGGCGAGGAAGTGGTTGCCCTGCGGCGGGATCTGCGTGAACGCCAGATGCTGGCTGAGCTTGCCGCACAGGAACACCAGCACGACCCGGATGTGCTGGTGGCCGCCCTGACCGACGGTCCCCTGGAGCCTTTTGTGCGCGAGCCGCTCAATCGCCCTGATCTGAGCCCGCTCTATCAGGATTATCTGAAGGCCTTGCGCGGGATTGCCAATCCGCAGACGGCCACGGCCGGCTATGTGGACAAACCGCGCTCGGACCTGCTCGTGCGCCTGCTTGAACTGGTAACCCTTGGTCAGAGCGAGCGTCTCGACCGTGCCGGTCACGAGCGCAGCCTGCCCGGCGTGACCGATGCCGGCCTGCTGGCCGAAATCCTCCAGCCCGGCGACCGTTCTGCTTTGTTTGCTCTCCAGTCGCGCACGGCACAGACCTTCACGGACGAAATTGCGATCCATTTCTTTTACCTGAACGTTGGCCGCGAAAAGTCTCCATCTTTAGTACGCGTTGAGGTGCCCGCTTGGGCCGCTGGTCATCCTCCCTTGCTCAATATGCTGCATGCTGTGCTGATTGAACAGTGCCGCATGTTGGGCAACCGCCCCTACCCGTATGCCCTGCACCGTTCACATGAGGTGGCCGTTGTCCGTTTTGAAGAAAAAACCCATCTCCAGACGATGATCGAAATGGAGCTTCGCCAGCGAGGGATTGAATTTAGCGGGCCTTCCAACAAACAAGCCACAAAAGATAATTCCGGTAATAGAACGAGGTTTTCATGAACCAAGCCATTGAAGTAGGACGATTATTGCGCGCCAGTACCACCGGATGTGTGGTGGGCTGCCGCCTTTCACAGTGGGGCGTGCCCTCTTTTGGCGCCCTGCTCCGTATCCCTTTGGGGGGCGGCAACGACTATCACATCTTCGGTTTGATCTATGACATCCATGTCGATGATGACGGTCTGGTGCGTCAGCTTGCCACCACCGAGAATGTCTCCCCGGATGTGATGCTTGACAACCGCATCAACCGCAACGTACCGCTTGAGATCAGCGTGGTTTTCGTCGGTTTTCAGGAGAATGGAAATACCTTGCATTTGCTCCCGCCCCGCCCGCCGCTCAGCCTGGATGCGATCTATACCTGCACCAATGATGAACTGTGCCAGTTCACCACCAGCGGGAGCTTCGGTTACTTCCGTCATGTGCTGCGTAATACTGATCTGCCGGTGGGCGAGCTGCTGGCTGCCCACCTGCGCCAGACCGCCGCGGCCCATGCTGTGCCCGGGCTTGCATGCAGCGATCCCGCCTGGGCAGAGCGCGCCACGCAGGAACTGATCACGCTTCTGCGTGATGATTACCCGACTCTGATGAGCGTCCTCGGCGCACTGGGGGATGCCGGCATCTCCTTTGGACAGTTGCAAGGAGGCCTCTCATGACAGAATACAGCGTTTATCAAAACGGTGAATACATTGGTTATCTTGTTGGCGGTACCCTCAAGGATAATTTGCGCGTGCGCCTGACCGTCCCGACCCAGCAGGTGCAGGAGGGCGGTTTTGTGGTGATCGAGAGCGGCGAATGGCAGTTTTATGGCCTGGTTACCGACCTCCAGCTTGGTGCTACCGACCCGCGCTTTGCCGATGAGCAGAGCGAAGAGCGCCTGCCTGCCGGCCTCGCCCGTCTGTTGCATGGAAAGACCCTGTATACGAACCTGGAAGTCTTGCCCGCTTTGATGTTGG
>JAIOTF010000395.1 GCA_021107195.1 Anaerolineaceae bacterium
TTCGCCTGAATTATTCAATCCGAAAATATCAATATCGGGCAACCCCCTTCCAATAGGAAGCAATAAAGCTTTGATAATGCCTTTTATTTTCAGATATTCATAACAAATTACTTCCACTTGACTTGGAGCAAGGGACTTCACTTCAAATGGTATCTTGTCATTTTCTAAAAGAGCTTGCAGGTATTTTTGTGCTGAAGTCCATCCCGTAATCGTGCCGCCCCGAGGTCTAATCGCCGAAAGTAATGGGTAATCATGAAATGAGATGATTTTTGGCTTTGTCAATTGAGCTGTTTTATAAATGTAATCATCACCATATTCATCTGTCCATTCGATTAGAGAACCTTTTTCAAGCACCCCTAGCAACATGTGAGCAGGTCTTATTTTCCTATAAGTTGCTCCAACAATAGCACCATTGTTGCAATATTCCCAAAATCTACTCAGAAATTTTTCTCCTGATTTTTGATAATCACTGGGATTTGTACTCCGTATATTAGCATAATGAACAGCTATTTTACGTTTTGCCCACAAGTCTTCAAGTATTTCATCATTTGCGCTAAGTTTGTGCCTGATAAAAATTGTCTTCATCTGAGATTACCATTTTTTGCAATAGACGGGCTAACTACGGCTTAACACGCCGAACAGGCGGATAACTGTATAGAAGGGAAAGAACCCTATTTTGTGAATAGGGGATGTTTATTGCTCTTTGCAGGCGTGACAAAATCAACATAGAGAGTTTTTTGAAGAACCCCTTCTTTATAAGCGCAGCATTGTGTGAGCCTATACATACTTTATAACCCCGCCTCTTTTTTGTCAAGCAGAAAGTAAACATAGGACTGGGATTGCCTGAAATTGAAAAATGATGATCAGGTTTTGGAAATTTTAACCTCATCTTTGGTGATTTGTTTCCGGCGGTGGAAATATGGTGCGGTCTGTGGTGAATGGTGTTGCTGTTTATTATTCCGGGCGGTATTGCAATGAAGAATTTGATGAACAGCACCTGCTCAAAAGATCAACTTCACGTTGCAGGCTCAGGCAGGAAAACCGGCTCGCTCACCGTGACCGCCATATTCTCCAGCACCCGCCAGGAATCGGCAAATTGCTTGAGCGAGCGTTGATAGACCTGCTCGCCGTCCAGGAAGCTGAGATAGTCCGGCCCATAGCCGATGACAAGCACGGTATGTTGATATGCCGCTACAATCACCTCGCTTCCATCAGGGGCAGTGTACGCTACGGGGCGGCCATTGCGCACGCCGCCGATCACCCATACCATCACCGGCCGCCCGGCGGCGATTTCCTGACGGATTTGCTGGACGGCAAACTGTTTGTGTGCTTCGGCATTCAGTCCATACTCCCGCAGCACCTCTGCCACGGGTGCGGCATGCACCCCGTAGGATTCAGGGGGCACTGCGCCCCACCAGCCTTCCACCTGGCCTACAAAGCCGGTTTCCGGATTTTCGCTCAGCGGCAGGGCTGCCTGAAAATCGCGCTGGGTGACTGGTAAGCCAAAAAAAGTGGCCATTTGAGAAGCCGTGTTGGCTTCACAGCCCAGCTTGTATCTTTGATGACTGCCTTGAATATCTTCAATTTCGACGCGGGCCGGCAGGGTTTTTGTGGGTTGAAGGGTTTGGCTGGCGGTTGGGGTGGGAAAAGTTGTTTTGGTGGGGGTAACAGGGATTACAGGGGTTGGGGACTGTGTTGGCGGGCGCGGCGAGGCAGTGGCGGGTAAAGGCGCGGCTGTTGCCGGGATTTCCTCTGGCTGTGCCGCTGCGCAAGCCGCAGCCAGCCCCAGACACATCACCGAGAGTGCCAGACCAGGAATCCGGGGCGTTACACGTCTTGTCATGGGAGTATCAGGGATTTGCCACCATAATTTCGAGATAGAAGGGGTCGCCGAAGGGACGTCCATCCGGCCCAAAAGCCTGCCACGCGCTGCGGTGGCTGCCAGTCTCCTGCGGTGCAGTGAACTTGATTTGGATCACAGCCTGGCTTCCGCTGCGTGCCGGGAAGAGAGCCTGTTCCTGGTCTGCGCCGAGCGTGTCTCCTGCCACCAACCGCAGGCTGTAGCGTTCATCCCAGTTGCATGTGCCGTTATTCTCCACCTGCCATTGTTTATCGATCGTTGCGCCCGGTTCAAAGATCGTCCCATCGGGCACAGACAGATCACTCGAAAACAGGAGATTGTTTACGCAATCCTGCTGGTCTGCTCCGCCTTCGGGCGTTGGCGTGACCGCGCTGGTTGGTGCAATCGTAGGCGCAAGGGTGGGGGGGAGAAAAATCGGGTCCTCGGCTTCTGGCGCCGGGCGCTGCGGCGTGGGCACGCAGCCGCTGGTGAAAATCACCACCAGCAGGGTGAGGATGATGGAGATTGTGGAAAGATTCCGCTTCATACTCGTTCTTCCTGAAGGTTTAAGCGACGGGTGTGGCTTTTTTGAACCTCGACCACACCCGCATTACTGACTTCTGATAAGCTGCGTTTTCTTATTTTTCTGTGTCAGAGGTTTCCTTTTCCTCGACCTCATCGTCAATTATCATACCATCCAATGACTGCTGACGGATTGCCAGCTCGATCTCGTTGCTGATGTCAGGATTCTGGCGCAGGAATTCTTTCGAATTCTCGCGTCCTTGACCCAGACGAATATCGCCATAGGAATAGAAGGCACCGCGTTTGGTGATGATCTCAAGATTGACGCCCAGATCGAGGATATCACCGACTTTTGAGATACCTTCATTGTACATAATGTCAAATTCGGCGGTGCGGAAAGGCGGCGCAACCTTGTTCTTGACCACCCGCACGCGGGCGCGGTTCCCAATGATCTCTGTGCCCATTTTGATCGACTGGATGCGGCGGATATCGATACGAATTGAGGTATAGAATTTCAGCGCCATGCCGCCGCTGGTAGTTTCAGGATTCCCAAACATTACGCCGATCTTCTTGCGAAGTTGATTGGTGAAAACGACCGCAGTCTTGGTCTGGTGGATCGCCCCCGACAGCTTGCGTAGAGCCTGCGACATCAAGCGCGCCTGCATACCCATCGTCGCATCACCCATATCACCCTCGATTTCTGAACGGGGCACAAGCGCAGCAACCGAGTCGATCACAACAATATCCACTGCGCCGGAGCGCACCAGCGTCTCGGTGATCTCTAATGCCTGTTCACCGGTGTCAGGCTGCGATATCAGCAGATTGTCAATATCGACGCCAATGTGGGAAGCATACACAGGATCGAGGGCATGTTCCATATCTACATAAGCAGCTATACCGCCCAGCTTTTGGGCTTCGGCGACAATGTGCAGACAAAGTGTGGTTTTACCGGAAGATTCCGGGCCGAAGACTTCGGTGATCCGCCCGCGGGGGATGCCGCCTACCCCCAGGGCAATATCCACGGATAAAGAACCGGTCGGGATGACTGCCACAGCAAGATGCTTTGCAGCACCCATCAGCATGATTGCCCCATCGCCATATCGTTTGGTAATATCTCCGAGTGCTTTATCAAGCACAGCCCGGCGGGCTTCATCCATTTCTTGGGAAGGGGAAGGGGGTGCAGATTTTCGGGCCATTGTTTTGCTCCTGTGTATCAAGGTTAATTAAATATATCGCAATTGCGATTTCCTGGGTAGGCGACGACTGACACTCTTATTATAGTACATTTGTTCAAATGGTCAAGTCGATTTCAGCAATTCTCAATCCAGATTTGCAGTAACAATTTTAATCGTTAATTTCAAATACTTAACGACTGAAGTCGTTACTACGATAGCGTTATTGTCATCATATTGAGAATTGCTGAGTCGATTTTCAAACGTTCTAAAGCCGTTTGATCCTGACTTTGCATTATTCCTGGTGGCTGGTACAATTTATTCGTTGCGTAATAGCCTGGTTGCAAGGATTACAAGGCGATTTTTCGAAGGCAGGAAATGAATATGCAAGTATCAACACTATTTCAACAGGACAAACCAACTTTTAGTTTTGAGTTTTTCCCTCCCAAAAGCCCCAAAGCTTCTGAAGCTTTGTTTCAGACGATTCAGGAGATAATCCCGCTGTCCCCAGCCTATGTCAGCATTACCTATGGTGCGGGCGGCTCTACGCGTGATCTGACCCACGATCTTGTGCTGCGCCTGCGCAACGAAACGCGCCTGACGGTGGTCTCGCATTTGACTTGTGTTGATTCTGCGCGCGGGGAGATTTCCGCGATCCTTGACCGCTACCATCGCAGCGGTATTGAGAATATTATGGCCTTGCGCGGTGATCCCCCCGAGGGGCAAAAAGAATTCCGGAAAATGACGAATGGTTTTGCTTATGCGGCTGAGCTGGTAGCTTTTATCCGGCAGGAATATCCGCAAATATGCATCGGCGTGGCCGGTTATCCCGAAGGACACGTCGAATCTCCAAACCGTCTCAAAGAAATGGATTACCTCAAGGCCAAGGTAGATGCCGGGGCAGACTACATTTGCACCCAGTTATTCTTTGATAACCGGGATTTCTATGATTTCCGCGAACGATGTGTGTTGGCCGGGATCAATGTTCCCATCGTAGCGGGCATCATGCCGATCACCTCGATGAAAACCATGCAGCGAATGGCAGACCTTGCGCGGGGTGCGCGTTATCCGGCCCGTTTGTTAAAAGCGCTCTCTCGGGCTGAAAACGATACGGATGTGGAGCGGGTGGGCACCCATTGGGCTACGGAGCAGGTGCTGGATTTGCTCGACCGCGGCGTGGATGGCGTACATTTTTATACGCTCAACAGATCAAAAACCACTCTGTCAATCTATAAGACGTTATGTTTGGCGTGTTAGCTGGCGGCAAAACGAATCACGATCTTTTATTGCGGGTTGTTAACAATTTGTTAATAATTACTGCTTGACACGCCCCCTCTGTATGTGATATTATCGTGCCAATTAATTGCGAATGGTATAGATTTTTACAATTGAATAGAGGAGAGATAGCGGCTGAAGCTTGACATGAAATGTTCAAGCTGACGAGGAGGAGGTTCCTCCCTGCAAAGGGAGCGCTAATCCTGAAGGAATTCAGGAGAAAATCGAAGGATCAGCGGATGCCTCTAAAGCCTGACCACGGGCTTTGTTTTCTCCCTTTCAAATGAAGTGTGCATTGAAAAGCAGCCGGTAACGGATGTTACAAGATGGGCACAGTGATTAACAGAGACACGGGCTTGTGTTTGTGTTATCGTAGTGTAGAAAGGGCTGTTGAGAATCAGTTCTCATCTTTGTGATCACAAAGGGCATGCCCAGGCATGCCTTATTATTTTAATTTCCTGGAGGAGGATCGTATGGATACAAAAGAATTACTCGCACGATGCCAAGAAGATAATGTAAAGTTTGTGTCTTTTCAGTTTTCTGACATCGTTGGCAACGTGAAAAGTGTGGATGCCCCCCTGGCCCAGGTGGCAGGTGCTTTGAAGAACGGCATCTGGTTTGATGGTTCGTCGGTAGAAGGCTTCGCCCGTATTCAGGAAGGGGATATGCATTTGACGCCCGATGCAGACACCTATGCAGTGCTCCCCTGGAGTCCCCCCGATATGCGCCGTGCAAGGGTCTTTTGTGACATCTATACCCCTAATGGGGAACCCTATGCTAAAGATCCGCGCGGCACATTAAAACGCCAACTCAAGAAGCTGGAAGAAAAAGGCTGGACTTATAATATCGGCCCGGAACCGGAATTCTTCCTCTTTAGGCGTAATGATGGAAATGGTATGCATCCCGTCCCGCACGATGTTGGCGGCTATTTTGATTTTTCTCCTAACGATGAAGCCGTGCGTGTGCGCAGTGAATTGATGGCCGCCTTGGATATGATGGGGCTTGAAGTGGAAGTTGGACATCATGAAGTCGCCCGCGGCCAGCACGAAATCGATTTTCGCTTTGCTGATGCGCTCAAGACGGCTGATAATGTGCTCACCCTGAAATATACAGTCAAGGCCATTGCCGCAGCTCATGGCCTGGTGGCTTCCTTCATGCCAAAACCGATCTTTGGCGTCAACGGATCCGGTATGCACTGTCACCAATCCATCTCCGATGCAGAGGGCAACAATCTCTTTTTTGATGACGATGATGAATTCAAGCTTTCAAAACTGGCGTATGGCTTGATCTCCGGGCAGCTCAAACACGCTCGGGCATTGTCTGCTGTCATCGCCCCCACGATCAATTCCTACAAACGGCTGGTGCCAGGTTACGAAGCTCCCGTTTATGTGGGTTGGGCGCAATTGAATCGTTCAGCTTTGATCCGCATTCCGCGCTACAACGAAGGGATGACTCAGGCGGTACGCTGCGAACTTCGCTGCCCCGATCCTTCCAGTAATCCATACCTGGCCTTCTCGGCGATGATCGCTGCAGCAATGGATGGTATTGAGAATGGCCTGGTTCCGCCCAAGCCTTTGAATAGTATCAATGTCTACGAACTTACCCAGGAAGAGAAGATCCAGCTTGGCATTACTCAACTGCCAGGCTCGCTGCTTGAGGCGTTAGATGAGCTGGATAAAGACCCCGTGATTAAAGATGCTTTGGGCAAAGATCTTTACGAAGTTTTCCGCCGTGCCAAATTGAGTGAGTGGGATGAGTACCGGATGCAGGTCATGGACTGGGAAATCGAGAAATACCTGGAAACAGCCTGAACTGTATCTTGTGAGACACAGGTTACTCCTTTTTCTGACTCCAACAGGACGCACTCGCGTCCTGTTGGTACTTTAATCCAGGCAATAATGATATTTTATGCTTTGACAGCGCCTGTCATCCGGCAGAAGGCGCAGGCTTGACCGCTAAGCGTGGGTTGGCCGCAGACCGGGCAATGTTCTTCCCGGGGAATGGCGGTTTGTTCCTCACCGAACAATTCCTTTTGCGCTTTAAGGAAGTGCACATAAAAATTCATCTTTGTGCCAGGGCTTCTTTTTTCCAGTTGATTGAGTAATTTTTTGTACTGGATCGACCGTGCTCCGGCAGCATACGGGCATTCTTCATAAACATAGGAAATACCGCGCATCAAGGCATAAGCAGCGGTTTCACGTTCATAGAATCGGCAAAGGGGTTTCGCCTTGCGGACAAATCCGGAAACGGCCGGCAGGAGCGGGGACTGGTGTCTTAACATCTCAACTGTCCAATTGAGTGTATTCCCGAACAGGGCTGCTGCTTCATCGTCAAGGTTATGCCCGGTAGCCAGTACGTCATACCCTTTGTCATGAGCGATCTGGTTCATAATATGGCGCTTGACCAGGCCGCAAATCGCACATGGCTTTTGCCGGCCATGTGCCGAGCGTTGATTGATCTCGGCAATGGTTTCGCCATATTTTTCTTTAATATCCACGATGTGCAATTGCAGCCCGTTTTGGTCTGCGAACTGGCTGCAAAATGCTTTTGATTTGGCGGAATACGCAAGATCATTTTGCGGATCGATGATCCCCAGGTTAATGTATATCCCGTCAGCCTGATAGCCCAGTCTGTGCAGCACATCCCACAATGCAAGCGAGTCTTTCCCGCCGGAAACGGCCACCAGTATCTTCTCCTCGCGGGTGAACATCCGGTATTTTTCAATCGTGCGTTGGGTGTATTCTGGAACCCACGCCAAAAAGTGATCGCCGCACAGGGCCATATTATGCTGCGGCATTTTGATCGAGGCTCGTTCACCGCATTTCTTGCATTTCATCTCTCAGCCTCCCGATATGACCGATACAAACTGGACTTCGTCGCCGTCCCGTAAACGATCATCCTCCGTTAACAGCTTCCCATCCCGCACTGCCAGATGTGCTTCTGGAGAAATGTCCAGAATTTCCATGGCCCGCATCACGGAAGTTTCTTTTTCTAAAACGAATTCTTTTTTTCTTAAAATAATGGTGATCTTCACATTTCTCTCCTTCAGTGCTGCACGCCGAATTTTACCAGAAGTTCTAATGAAATTTCATTTAGTTCTTATATAAACCGAATTGCGGATACCATGTAGAATGACTTCAGTCGTTATAGCAATTCTATGAATTCAACATTTGACGAATAAATTCGTCACTACAAGAAGCGTAATTCCCTTATCCGCAATTCAGGTTATGTAAACTGGGGAGCCATTCTTATTGACATGTTTCTCTAAAAACGTTAAACTATAATCGTATCTTAGGTAGAAGAGGAGGGCTTATGGCTTCAACATATCGTCTTGTTATGCGTTCGGGTCCAACAGCGGGAAAGACATTCCTGTTGGATAAAGCAGAAACCACCATCGGTCGTGATTTGAGCAATGACATTGTGATCAATGACTCAGAAGCATCGCGCAATCACGCACGCATTTTCTTGCAGGGTGGCAACTACATCATTGAAGATTTGGGCTCTACCAACGGGACATCGGTCAACGGGCAACGTTTGATGGGGCCGTATGTTCTGCGCCCCGGCGAATTGATCATGTTCGGTGAAAGCATCAGTCTTTTGTTTGAGATGGTGCAAACGGCGGATGAAAACGCCACAGTCATATCACCTCGCAAAGGCGCACCCCAACCACCGCCGCAGCGACACGTTCCGCCAGCACCGCAACAGGCACCCGCGTATTCTGGTCAGGTGCCTGCGCAACCGCCAGCCGCTCAACCCGCGCAGACAAAGAAAAGACGCCCGATTATGATCGTCATCATCGTCGTTGCTTTGCTGCTCTTGTGCGCTTGTGTGGCAGGGTTGATCATGATCGATCAATCCAATGCCTGGTGCAGTTGGTTGGGCTGGGCATTCAATATGTTCTCGCCCGGTCTTTGCCCATAACCTGTTCGTTTTTTATTCAGCTTTCGAAGCATTCCTTCCTGGCATCCTTTGGAGGGAATGCTTTTTATTGGATGCTCCCGTTATCTTCACTATATTGCCTGAATTCACTTTCCTGAATAGAATCCTAAACATTGTTTTTTGAGATAAAATCAGATGAAAGATGATTTCTTATTCTATTGATAATAGTTTTGACCAGGGAATGATTGCGTGACCCAAAAAGCAGAGCCGAACAAAAAAGCAGGCAAGATGAAACGCACAGCCTCACCCCAATGGAATACCGCGACCAAGTTGGTCGTGGCCGCTTCCTTTATGGTGATCATTGCGACATTGCTGGTTTTTTTCCGCGGTATTTTGGGGCCGCTGTTGCTGGCTTTTGTGCTGGTTTATCTCTTTTATCCGCTGGCGGATCGGTTACACAAAAAAAACCACCTGCCTTGGCGATTGTCAGTGGGTTTGATCTATCTTGTACTTTTGATTGTGTTGATCGGCTTGCTGGTTTGGGGTGGATACACCCTTGTGGATCAGGCACAAAGCTTGTTCAATTTTCTTGAGAGGCAGATGGATACCTTGCCCGGATTTCTAACCAGTTTGGGCAGGACGACTTACAATATTGGCCCCTACACCCTGGACTTTCAGGAGCTGGATGTTCAAATTGATCAGATCGTTACCGAAGTGATCAATTCGCTCACCTCGCTGGTTTCCAGTGCCGGGTCTTTGGTGAGTACGATTGCCTCCGGGGCTGCTAATTTGATTGCCAATGTGGTGTTGGTGATGTTGGTTTCTTTCTTCATGCTCTCGGAATCAAACGGAGTTGCCTCACAAATTGTAAAGTTGAATATCCCCCGCTATCAATATGACATTGAACGGATGGGGAAAGAACTGACCCGTATTTGGGATGCCTTTCTTCGCGGTCAGCTCACACTCATCTTGATCACGATTGTGATTTATACCCTCGCCTTGAGTATACTGGGTGTGCCCTATGCGCTGGGTCTGGCGCTGTTGGCTGGTCTGGCGCGGTTTTTGCCGTATGTTGGCCCGGCGAGCTTATGGGTGGTGCTTTTCCTGGTTTCTATCTTTAATGTTTCTCCGGGTTTTGGCCTGGCGCCTTTCTGGTATGCCGTTCTGGTTGTTGGTGTAGGATGGATCTTTGACACTTTGATTGATCAGATGATTACGCCGAAGATGATGGGCAGTGCCCTCAGGGTGCACCCGGCAGCTTTGTTGATCAGCGCTTATGTTGGTGCAAGTCTTTTAGGCTTCATTGGGATTATGCTGGCTGCTCCGGTATTGGCGACCTTAATGCTGTTTGCCAGTTATGCGCTGCGCAAATCTTTTGATATGGAGCCCTGGCAGATCATTGATGAAGAGAATAGAAAACAGCAGATGGCAGACCAGCAATTCGGCAATGTTTCTGCTTCATTGTGGCAGCGGATCAACGAATTGCTTTGGAAGAAAAAATGAATACAGAACCCCAGACAACGAACGAAAATAATATGCAGCCCCGGCAGCAGCGCTCACCAGGATGGAACGCTTCCACCAAAGCATTGGTCGCTTTCACCTTTTTTGGCCTCACCGCTTTCCTGTTGATACGCTTCAGCAATGTTTTAGGCCCCTTACTGCTGGCTTTATTGTTGACTTACATGCTCCATCCTGTGGCGCACTGGTTGACGAAAAAAATTAAGCTTCCCTGGGGCCTGGCGGTGGGGTTGGTGTTGATCGTGGTGGTGTTGATCCTCCTGGGTTTGTCCGCCTGGAGTGGTATCACTTTGGTGGAACAATCCAAAGGCCTGCTCAATTTCCTTCAGAACACGCTGGATGATCTGCCGGATTTTCTGGAGCACCTCAACGAGCAGGTTTTGGTGCTTGGCCCGTTTGAATACCCATTCAGCAATCTTAATTTGAACCTGGATACATTTGGCCAGCAAATTGTAACTTCCATCCAACCCATGTTTGCTCAATTGGGAACCATCGTTACCAGCATTGCTGGTGGAGCTGCCTCTGTGATTGCTGCTTTGGTGCTGGTAATCATGTTGACCTATTTCTTTCTTCTTGAAAACAAAGGCCGTCCATACCGGGTGGTAGAATTGAAGCTTCCAGGCTATGAAGATGATATTGAGCAAATGGGCCTGGAACTGCAGCGCATCTGGAACGGTTTCTTGCGCGGGCAGATCACAATGGTGGCGATCACCTTCGTTATCTATTTTATTTTGCTGAATATCCTGGGGGTGCGTTTCGCCCTTGGGTTGGCTGTTATGGCTGGCTTTGCTCGTTTTATCCCCTGGCTCGGCCCGGCAGTTACCTGGGTGGTTTACTTTCTGGTCGCCTTGCTGCAGGGGTCAACCCTGTTTGGTTTGCAGCCTTTCCCCTATGCGCTCCTGGTGATCGGTGTGGCAATGTTGATGGACCCCGTGATTGATTCGTTTATTACCCCGAAGATCATGGGCAATGCTTTGCGGGTGCATCCCGCGCTGCTGCTGGTTGGTGTTTTTGTCGGTGCCGCCTGGATGGGGTTCATTGGTCTCCTCTTGGCCGGACCGGTGCTGGCGACGACAAAATTGTTTGCTACCTATGCCCTGAGAAAGTCGTTTGACCTTGACCCGTGGGCGTATCTGGAAGACATCCGTATCCCCAGGCAGCCCTCGGGCGTGCGGGTTGTCTCAAAGCTATGGCCAAAGGTCAGGGATTGGTGTTTGAAAATTTGGAATAAAATCTACGCCGGCATAAACGCCCGCAAGCGATCACAAAAAAAGGATGAAGATAATGGAAAAAGCGCCTGAACCAAAAACCGAAGTACTTGCTGAAACTGAACAATTTTTGGCATGGATGGCTGAAGAGCCGGATGATGAAACCACCTACCATCTGGAATTGAACAATGTAACCCTTCATTTCTTTCAGGAAGAATGGGATGAATTTTTGCAGCTCGTGAGCCAGGCAGAAGGCCCTGAAGATGATGCTGATGTGATCTATGATCTGGAATACAACAATGTCATCATTCATTTCTCTACCGAGGAATGGGGCGAGTTCTTGCAAATGATCCGGCTTTTGCCGCAGGAGTAACAAGTATTGCGTACGATCTGTCTTTGGATTAAGATTTTCTGATATTGTGGTTGGAATAGGAAACATGAAGAAACTATTGAGAGTGCCTTCTGGATCATGGGCCTTGTGGTTGTGTGTTTTTGTAGCGGCCTGTACTGTTCAAGGGGATGGACAGTCCCCGCAGTTATTTCCGGATTCTCCTGCCCTTGCAGAGGGTACGGCGACGCTTGATCCTGGTTTCGTAGAGGGGGATGCTACAGAGCAGCCTGAGATCACACCCGAAAACACTGCCGACGGTATCTTTATTTGTGATCGGGCCTCTCCTGGCAGACCGATTGATGTTACTATTCCTGACGGCAGTGTTTTCCAGCCAGGAGATGAGTTTACAAAAACATGGCGGCTGGTCAATGCTGGCGATTGCATCTGGTCAGAGGATTACGCTATTGTATGGTTTTCAGGGGAACCGATGGGATCGGCCCGTATTCAATTTCTGGATGTTCCCGTGAACCCTGGAGAGAGCGTAGACTTTTCTGTAGAGATGAACGCTCCGCAGCAGAACGGTCTTTATCAAAGCAACTGGAAGATGCGTAATGCCGAGGGCACGCTTTTTGGCCTTGGCCCGCAGGGAGATTCTCCATTCTGGGCGCGTATCTGCGTTTCCGACGGGTCTACAGCCACAGCATTTATTGCCCCTTCCCAAACACCGGCACCGATGATCTATCAACAGGGTGAGGTGGAAGTGACGGCCGAGACGCGTCTGGATGTGGATAGTGGCAGTGTCAATGTTGGTGATGACGATGATGTCGTGTTGCAGCTTGCAGACGGTGAGATAAAGCTGATCCCCCTGGAAAACGTCCTGCTGGGCGTGGTGATAAACGGTATTGTGCCTACAAAGAATGATTGCAAGCAAACGCCGTTTTCCACCGAAGCGATTGTACTGACCGATTTGTCACAGGATGTTTATGTGTGTTATGAAAGCAATCAGGGGCTGCCGGGGTATCTTTGGCTGAAAGCTGCTGAGAGCAACAAAGAAAATGCAGGCGCAGCCTTTGTGACCTGGTTTGTGCCCTGAGGCAAGCGCAATTTAATGTTCAATTTTACTGAGTTGAAAGAGGGCAGATAAATGAATCTGGATCAACACGAAAAGTTTTCCAGGCTGGATGTTGGTGATATGTATGCTGCTATCGATGGCCTGCCTGATCAATTGAAACTCGCCTGGGAAATCGGCATGCAGCAGCTTTTGCCCGACTTTACCGGTTTGAAATATGTGATCGTTGCCGGCTTGGGAGGCTCGGCCATTGGCAGCGATCTGCTTGCCGGATATATGCAGGGGCGAGCCAATCTGCCTTTCATTGTCCACCGGGATTATGATTTGCCTGCATGGGCCAAAGGGCCTGAAACGTTGGTGGTGGCATCTTCCCATTCCGGCAACACAGAGGAGACTCTCTCAGCCTTTGGGCGCGCTCTTGAGAACGGTTGCCAGGTTGTGGTCGTTACCCGCGGCGGCAAATTGGCAAAAGCCGCCCGACAGGCAGGAGTACCCTGGTGGCAGTTCGAGCATGAAGGTCAACCGCGGGCAGCTGTTGGCTTTTCCTTTGGACTCCTGCTGGCGATGATGAAACGCCTGGGAGTGATCGCAGATCCCGCGGAAGAATTGACGGAAGCCATCGCTGCCATGAAAGTCCAACAAGCCGGGCTGCGCGCAGATGTGCCCGTTGCACAAAACCCCGCTAAACAGATGGCTGGTCAACTGGCCGGGCACTGGGTTTCGGTCTTTGCCAGCGGTATTCTGAATGCAGTTGCCCGCCGCTGGAAAGGACAGATCAGCGAGGTAGGCAAAGCCTGGGCCCAATTCGAATTCTTGCCGGAAGCTGACCACAACACCCTGGCCGGCGTCTTCCATCCTCAGGAAGTTCTTTCTCAGGCCAGGATGGTCTTTCTGGAATCTGACTCTGATCATGAGCGCAATCAACTGCGCTCGGAGTTAACCCGCACTGTCTTTGAAAATGCAGGTTTGGGCACCCTTGCCTTCCGCGCTCAGGGCAGCAATGCCTTGGGTCACATCTGGACCACTCTCCACTTTGGGGATTACCTTGCCTACTATCTGGCAATGACCTATGAAGTTGACCCAACCCCGGTGGAAGCGATTGAAGCTTTGAAGAAGAATTTGGTCAAAGACCAGTAACAGGTTGGTGGATGACTCTGCCGTGTGGTTCGCCGGTGAAACCAGCCGCTCATTTCGTATAGCCGACACGCGCACAATATTCAATACCCCTTCGGGGTCATATCAGGAGCATCGAATTTATGAATGCTGAAATCATTGCAACATTGGAGAACAAGATCGTCACAGAGTTTATCAAGCAGCCTGACCGCAAGTTGGACCCGCAAGAGGCTTTGATCTCTTCAGGTGTGATTGATTCCTTTAGTCTCGTTGATCTTTCCCTGTTCGTTGAGGACACCTGGAACGTGATCATTGACGATACGGAATTGAACGCCGAAACCTTTGATTCCCTGGCGCAATTGGCCGCGTTGATCGAGGAAAGATTGAGCTGATGATGCAAACCTTTTCATCGGCTTTGATAAGGCATTTTGCAGAAACACCCGACAAAGTGGCCTTGACCTTATTGCACACCGGGGCAGAAGACGTACCCGTCACCTACCGCCAGCTCATCACCCGCAGTTCCGCTTTCAGCGCTGCACTGGGGCGGGCAGGTGTTCAGCCGGGGGAAGTGGTTGTTCTTATTCAGCAGCATGGCCTGGATCTGGTCAATGCCTATTTTGGTGTTATCTTGCATGGTGCCATTCCATCCATCATGCCATTCCTGAGCGAGAAGCTTTTGCCGGAGCGCTATCGCGCTGGCTTGACCTCGTTGATCTCGATCACCAAACCGGCTGCGATCATCACCTACACTGAATTTGAAGGCGAGGTTCGTACTGCCCTGACAGAGGGTGACTCTGTGCAGGCGGTGATCGTCGCCGAGGATGTGCCCGACACTGCCTCTGTCGAACTTGATGCCCTGGGCGGCCTGCAGCGCTCCCCGGACGATATTGTGTTGCTCCAGCATTCTTCTGGTACGACCGGCCTGCAGAAAGGCGTGGTGCTTTCTCACCAGGCAGTTTTTAACCAGTTGGAGAGCTATAAACTCGCCCTTAAATTGCAAGAGGATGATGTCATTGTTAGCTGGCTGCCCCTCTATCATGATATGGGGTTGATCGCCGGATTCTTGATGCCCTTGCTGTGCGGTATCCCGCTGGTCTTGATGTCGCCCTTCGATTGGGTGCGGGCGCCGTATCGCCTGATGCAGGCGGTATCAAAATACCATGGCACCCTCAGTTGGCTGCCGAATTTTGCTTATAATTTCTGCGCAAAAAAGGTGCGTGACCGCCATTTGCAGGACGTTGATCTTTCCTCATGGCGGGCTGTCATTAATTGTTCCGAGCCGATGCGTTGGGATAGCCAGCAGGCCTTTTTAGAGCGGTTTCGATCTGTCGGGTTTCGGGCTGAAGCATTAACAACCTGTTATGCCATGGCAGAAAATGTGTTTGCTGTCACCCAGGGCGGCATCGATACTCCGGTGCGCTATGATGACATTGATCGGGAAACATTCCAGGTCCAGCGCAAAGCTGCCGCTGCGGTGGAAGGGAAACCCGCTTTGCGCATGGTGTCTGCTGGCAAGCCGATCCGCAATGTGTCGGTAAAGATTGTGACTGATAAGGGTAAAGAACTGCCTGAACGGCAGGTCGGTGAGATTGTTTTGAAAAGCGACTGCATGCTCACCGAGTATTCCATCGGCAGGACATTACCGAAGAAGCATTTATCGACGGCTGGTTCCTGACTGGGGATTATGGGTACATCGCCGATGGCGAAGTTTATATCAGTGGGCGCAAGAAAGATTTGATCATTGTTGGTGGTAAAAACATCTATCCGCAGGATATTGAAGAGTTGGTGAACGCAGTGCCCGGTGTGCATCCGGGACGGGTCGTTGCCTTCGGAATCTTCAACGAAGAGGCCGGCACAGAAGATGTGGCAGTCGTGGCCGAGGTGGATGTGGATGATCCCGCCGAAAGAGAGCAGATTGCCGACACAGTGCGCAAGGTAGTTGCCCGCGGCTCGGCGGTTGTCCTTCGCTATATCCATTTGGTCGATTCGTATTGGCTGGTCAAGACCAGCAGCGGCAAGATCGCTCGCTCGGCCAACCGTGAAAAATTCCTGGCCGAGGTTGATTGATCCGTATGGATGAATAAAAACGGCAGCGGTTACATCAACCGCTGCCGTTTGTCGTTAACAAATAGGGGATTATCCAAAGAGCACAGAAGCCAGCTCTTGCCGGTAGCGGCGGGTCTCCGGATCCTGGTCTCCCATCAACTCAAGCAAGCCCAGCACAACCAGCCGGGCCTGGTCGTCATGGTAATGGCGCTCCTGGCGCAGCACACCCAACAGACCGTCCAACGAGGCAGGCAGATTCCCGATGGCTGCCAGGCGGATGCTGTTGTGGAAGATGGCATCCAGATCGGTTTCATCGGGCAATTTCTTTTCTTTGTAATCAACCAGCGTTTTTGCATACGGCAGCAGTGTTTTCGCCTGTTGAAACTGGTGGCTGGGTGGAAAATTATCAAGAATGTAACGCGCTTCGTGCGGCTCGCCTTTGGCAAGAATGGCCTTTGCCAGGCCCAAAAGACCCTCTGTTTGCTCAGGGTTCTGATTCAGCAGATCCCGAAACATGGTTTCAGCCTGGTCCCAATTGTGCATGCCGAGCAGGCTGTTTGCTTTTTCCATGGCCAGGTTAACCCTGCTGGGCGGGGTGATCTTGCTCATGAACTCGCGCACCCGATTCTCGGGTTGATTCCCGGCAAATTCTGTTACTACCTTCCCCTGGCTGAAAGCTTTTACTGTGGGCACGCTGCGCACACCAAAACGCAGAACCAGGTTCTGGTTGTGATCTACGTCTACCTTTGCCAGGCGGAAAGCACCGCCTGATTCGATCACCAGGCGTTCAAGCAGGCTGCTCAACTCTTTGCCGGGTTGGCTCCAGCCAGCCCAAAATGCCACCAGCACGGGCACATTCCGGGAAAAATTGATCACTTCATATTCAAAATCGGTTTCGTTTACGTCAACAATAAAATTAGAGGTCATCATTGGTTCCCTCCATTTTGCTGGAGCTGCATTTGAGAGTTGCTGTTCGGGGCTTTTGATGATAACGCATCAGTGGCTGAAGGGTTGGAGTAGTTATTATTCGCGCCGTGTTTGGTATTAAACATTCCCTCACTCTTATTTTAACCGCAAGTTGTAAGAATTCCATAGATGCGAGTCGGTTTTTTCTGCCCTCATTCCTCGCCGTCTTCCGGCAGTGCCATGCCAGGCTGATTGAAGTCAATCACATCGCCATGCAGGTTGATCGTCACGCGAAACCCCATCATCCCCATGTAGGCTCGCCCTTCTTCAGGAATGCCTGTTTCCAGTATGGTTTCCATCTGTTTATCCAGATTCTTTAGCTGGTTTTGAATAATGGCGCGCGAGAAAAGATCGTCCTTCCCCAACATTTTGGACGTTTGCTCAACGACCATATCTTCGTTGCCGCTGATCGATTCTGTCATCAATTCCAGGATCTGGCGGTCTACTTTCTCACTCGAGATATGCCGCAAAAATCCAGCATCGTTGACCACATAGCAGGGATCTTCACCTACGTATGCGGTGGAAACCGGCTGGTCAGTTTCATCAAAGATCAATCCTTCAAATAAAGGTCTGTATGCCATACATTATCGCTTTCAAATCAATATCTATAAAGAGACAAAACCCTGAAAATTCCTGTCTCCGCTGCAAGCAGACGAGGCATTGCGGAATTTTCTCCTTCGGGTCGGGTTTGCTGTATCGTGGAAACCACACAGCAAACTGCGGAGTTTACATTTGCAATACTACCATCATTATAAAATGAATTTCTAAGCGTTTTATCAGAATTTTTTGTGAAGATGGTTAAACAGGAGCCAAATCGCTGCGAAAATTGGTTTAGAGGTTCACAGGAACGATAAGATCGTTTTTTGCTTGGCGAATGTGTATTAGGGGGGTTGAGCAGTAGCGAGTGCGTCTTCAGGCAGGGGCTCGTTGTAAACAAAGCACAGTATCCCGTCGGTAATGCCGCGGGCAACAAGCTCAGGCTGGCGGATAACGATATCTGCGTCAAGGTTCATGAAGCCTGTTTCAATGATCACCGTTGGAGTCTCAAAATTTACCTTGTCGAACACATGGTAATTGATCATATCAAGGGTTTCGGATGAGCCCTGGTGATAGGTGAGATTGGTGGTTTGATGATAGTGGTGGATCAAACATGAACTCAGGCGGTCTGTTTTTTCAGGGTAGGGATTGGTCAGGGAAGCAGCCAATTTGAATCCGGTGGCCAGGTCATTGACATATTCGCAAGAGTCGGCGTGGATCGAAAGCAGCGCAACCGCTTCGTATTGGTCAAGCCGTTTGTCATTTTCCTTCAGCAGGTCCACCACGAAACCATTCTCCTGCAGCATTTGTTTGACAAGGGTGGCAACCTTGAGATTAATACTTACTTCCGTTGTGCCTTCATATTGCCCGTATTCACAAACTGCACCAGTATCCATTCCTTCAGCGTAGCCCCAATGACCGGCGATCAACCCGATGCGCGGCTTGTCTGTATTCGGAGTTGCAATATTCTCAATTTGAAGAGGCTCCCCACTTTGGAATGCATGCATGAGTTCATTCAACAGAGTATCAGCAGAAAGCCGGTTGGGAGACCAAAGGGTGAATAGTGTAGCGATCACCAGTGCAGCTCCCAGCACGGTTGATATAGCCTTCATGAAACTGAAATCAGCAGCTTCGGGCTGCGGGGTTTTCTTTGTGGATATTGGCTTTGAGAGGGGCTTCTTAACGTTCGTCATTGATATGATAGTACCTTAAGTTGTATTAAATTGACAAGGGCGCAATCTTCCAGGTTTTTATCTTGACGTGCAATCCGTCCGGCAGTATAACGTTAATAGAACCGGGAGGGCAGGATGATTACACAACCATTAACTGATTCTGAGCGCAAACAATTATTGGCACTGGCTCGCCAGTCTATTGAACTGGTCACAAGCGGCAAGCCGCTGCCTGAGCTGAGATTGGCCGAATATTCGCCTTCTCTTCAAGAGGACGGTGCATCTTTTGTTACCTTGACCAGGAAAGACGGCAGTCTGCGGGGCTGCATTGGCACATTGTCAGCTTACCAGCCTTTAGTGCAAGATGTATGCGAGCATGCCGCTGCGGCTGCTACGCAGGATTACCGATTCCCGAAGGTGCAGCCGGGCGAAGTTGCAGGGCTTCATATTGAGATTTCCCGCCTTACCGCGCCGGTGCCGCTGGATTATGACCAATGCAGTGATTTTCCAGGTCTGCTGCATCCGGGTGTGGACGGGATTGTCTTGTGCGATGGTGCCCGGCGGGCGACCTTCCTGCCTCAGGTTTGGGAAAAGCTGCCCGCCCCGGAAGAATTTTTGACCCATCTCTGTTACAAAATGGGCGCTTCTGGTGACCTTTGGCGCATGAAGAAACTGGATGTTGAAATCTATCACGTCGAGGAATTTCAGGAATAGTTGATTTGAAACCTTCCTCAAGTTTTTGAATTTGAGGAAGGTCACCCTGTGAGAACACTCTTGGCTGCAGAACTTCGTTATGAAAAAAAAGCCACCCGATACGGGTGGCTTTCATTGTTACTGATTTTGTACCGGGTACTACATTGCAGCTTTGGCTTCGTTGTAAGCCTGGCCGTAGAAATGCCCCATAATTGCCATTGCATAGGCTGTGGTGAAGATAGCGCCGATACCGATGGCGATACCACCCAGTGGGGCGATGAAACTGGCAATAACTGCACCGCCAATGGCGATCAGGAAAGCCACCGGAGCGGCTTTGACCATCGCGAAAACATCTTTCACTTTGAAGGCATCACCCATTACGCCGGATTCCAGGAATTTGCCGTACGCAGCGGGCATCATGAAGGCCATCAAAATGCCGTACAGGAACATCAAGCCGCCGCAGCAGCAAGAGATTGCGCTGATGACGATAGCCAACGTTTCTTCATCCATCCCGGCTGCGCCGCCTGCGGCGCCAACAATCATCATGGGGAGTGCGAAAACGATCATTGGCAGGGCATACACCAGACCAATTACCCATGCCTTGAAACCAGTGCCAAGATTCTGTCCGAAATCAAGGTCGGGCAGCAAAGGGCTTTCACCTTTGATCACGCGGCGAGTGATTTCCAGCATCCAGCCCATGATAAAGAACTGCCCCACGACCGGGATCAACGACACCAGAGCGGCCAGCGCGATTTTCTTCAGCCAGTCGGGGTCTTCAAACGGAAATGTAAATGGAAGGCCAAAATTCATGAGATTCCTCCTGATATAAACTTAATCGAATAATGAAACAATTTTCCTAACTATACTGTTTTTCCGCTGGTTTTACAAGCAAAAACGCTTAAGAGTTCGTTAAACGTATGGGGTTTACGAGCCCTGAGCCTGTCGAAGGACGGGCCAGACTTGGCCGAGCCGCTTCGGTTTCGGCCCCATAGGGGCAGGTACAGGCTCAACCTGCGCTGGATTGCTCTTTACTGGAAGCGAATGCGGTGCGGGCCTGGTCCGCGCAGGGTGAGCGTTTCTCCGGACTCAAGGGTGACAACGGTATTTTTCTTTTGACGGGTGATCTCCACCGTTTGAAAGCGGATGGTCACTGGCTTGGGGAAGGGATTGTAGCCTTCCACCACAAGCTCATTGGCGGTCAATCGTTTGATGCCCAAAACTTTCAGGAACAATCCCAGGGGCGGCAGGCCGGTCAGGATATTATCTTCACCGCTGGAGGCACCATTTTCGGCGTGAAAGGCTTCGTGAAAATGCCGGTGACTGCCGAGTATCTGCGTTTGTGCTTTCATCAATTGCTTTACCAGTCTGGCCGCCTGATCGCGGTAGCCATAGGCCAGCAGGGCTTCCCCCACCAGATGATTCCAGGGCATGTGCACTGCGGATTTCCATTGGTCGTCTTCGGCCTTGCTGCTTTGCGGGGTGGCGGCCAATCCAAATTTCTTCAGGTAGCGGGGCAGTATGTTTTTTTCGATCAGCGTTTTTGCACGCTGTGGCTCAGGAACGCCAGCCCACAGCGGTACGAACAGACTGATGTCTTCTTGCGTATAGTCGATAGCAGCCAGCGTTCCCGTATCCCTGGCAGACAGCCCGCGGATATTTACTTCTTCCAGTTGCATGAAGACATTGCTGGTGGTGCAGGAAGCCACGCCATTGGACCAGTGGAGCTGGCCAAAGCCGATTGTCTCGCTGACCTTTCTCTTCTCTCCTCTGCCCTTGATGGTGATCTTGAGCGGGCGAGTATCGTTGTTCGCCAGTGCAAGCCGGATCTGCAATCTTTGCGGGGTCTTGAAGTTGCGTTGCAATTTGAATTGCCCGCGCCCTTTGATCGTGCGCAGTACCCGGCCTTTGTTGCTGTTCTCGGTGGCATAATCCCGATAACGATAGGTTTTGCTGCGCGCATTCCATTTGTTGGACATAGGTGCTTTCAGGTTGTCAGATTTCTCTTCCAGCCAGGCAAGCTCTTCTGTCATCTCCAGACGGGCAGCGATCTATATCAGGCATTTGCATTCGTGGTACAAAAACCCGACCAGCGAA